>JACZTW010000318.1 GCA_022573485.1 Planctomycetota bacterium | reverse complement strand
TGGCGGGCAATATTTTCTCGCCGGATCAAGGGAGATTTGAGCGTCTCGGCGGTATCTACTCTCGGACGAGCACGACGGCGCTGCGCCAGATCGAGTGCTGTCGGCAACGTAGGTATGGTGAAGGAGGTTACACAATGCAGTTCCCAGCCATTCCCGCGAGCGTGTTGGTCGATGCAGCCGCGTGCGCTCTCATCGGTACAGCCGGCACTGCCTTCGGACTGGAATGTCCCCTGGAGATCACCGACCCGGCCAATCACCCCAAGAAAACCGGGAAAAATCCCAAAATCGCGGACCAATTTGCCCCATTTCTGCGCCTAGACTTGTAGAGGGTGCTCCGCACGGCGATGGCCGAACATCGCTGCCGAAGCAGTTGATTGGTTCACGCGGGAGACACGACGGTGATCACGACAAGTAGATCATCAAACGGAAATTCGGCACTCAGAGGAGGTCAAGCGATGAACACAACCTACGGAATCGCGGCAATGCTGGCGGTGTGGGCGTTGCCAGTGCAGGCGGAGCGAATTGAGGATCGGCCCGCAGTGCAGAATCGAGATGCGGTGCCTTTGATGATGTCCGTTCGGCTGAGCGAGGCGGATCGGCCAGTCACGTCAGGAGAATCACTGCACCGCAGCGTACGAAAACAAGCCCGTCGGATCATGCCGAGGCTCGGGCCAGCGCCGAAGGTGCATTTGACTGGCGAGCAGATTGCCGAGGCGGTTCGCGGGGCCGAGGCGGGCGCCTCCGGCGAGGTGCTGATCGTCGATTGCCACGGCAACTACGACCACGACACCATCCAGACCGCCATCGACGCCGCCTCCGACGGCGATGTGATCATCGTCCTGCCCAACACTTGCACCGAAGACGGCCACTACTTCGAAAACATCAACTTCCTCGGCAAGGCCATCGCCGTGCAAAGCCTGCTCCCCGAAGACCCTGGTACCGTCGCGGCCACAATCATTGATGGGAGTTGGGCGACCGGGGATGAAATCGAGGGCAGCGTCGTGACAATCAACCAAGGAGAGGGCGCATCTTCTATTTTGGATGGCCTAACCTTGATGAATGGAAAGGGCTTCAAGCCTTCACCACATGCGAGCAATGGCGGGGGAGTCTACTGCCATATGAGTAGCCCAACATTGCGTAACCTAGTCATTCGAGAAAATACGGCGGACACCTATGGGGGCGGCATGTACGTCTACTACGGCTCACCCGTACTGGCTAACTGCCGCTTCGAGAACAACACTGGCAACAGCGGAGGAGCTTTAACGTTCGTCGGTAATTCAGAGCCGGGGCCAGTGTTGAGTCACTGCAAATTCAGCGGAAACAACGCGACAGCCGGGGGAGCGATCCACAACACGACGACTCGTCCGTTGTTTCTAAATTGCAGTTTCATTCAAAACGAGGCGAGCACCGGCGGTGCTATCAGAGTTCAGTCTGGACGCCCGACTCTCGTGGGCTGCTTGCTCGCCGAAAACACTTCTCTTGGTAGCGGAGGTGCGATAGTGGCCATCGCTCACGCGGACACGACTCTGGTAGGGTGCACTGTAAGCAACAACTCGGCTGGCCACGGTGGGGGAGCAATCTACACCGGCATTTGTTGCGACACGGTGCTGGCCAACTGCTTATTGTGGGGCAACTCTGCGCCGTTGGGACCACAGATTCGGATGAACGGATTCAGTTGCAACTCATCACTCAATATCTCATACAGCAACATCGAAGGAGGACTCGACGACATAGTTATTGGCGCCAACGATGTTGTCATTTGGGGGCCGGGCAATATCGATTTCGATCCACTGTTTGTCAATCCTTTCGACGATTACCACTTGTCGTCCGGCTCGCCGTGCATCGATGCCGCCGACAACACGGCTGTGCGCGAAGGCATCCTCACCGATCTAGACGGCAATCCGCGGTTCGTGGATGATCCTGATACGCCCGATACCGGCAATCCGGATGGAGTGAATCCCCCGATCGACATGGGTGCGTACGAATTCGGATCGTCAGACTCTTGTGCAGATGACGATGGCGATGGACGAGTAACAATCTGTCACATGCCACCGGGCAACCCCGAGAATGCTCACACGATTAGGGTGGGTGTAACTGCCGCCCCGGCGCACCTGGCGCACGGTGATCACTGCGGGCCGTGCGAATAGGAAGTGTGAAGGCAGAATTGTGAAATACGAAAACCTGGGGGCGCGGAGCTTGTTCTGCGTCACTCTGAGTCGGCGACGTTGTAACTGGCCGGGACGGTGATGCGGATCTTGCGCTCGTGGGATGTCTTCTTGTCGGGATGAATGCGCAGCGAAATCGTGTACTCGCCCGGCTGGGCGAAGTCGTGCTCCGGGCGGGCGATCACGCCGGTTCCGCCGTCGCCGAAGTCCCACTCATATCGATAGACTTCTTCCTTAAACGACGTCAGCGCCCGAAAGCGGACCCGCATCGGTGACTCGGTGCCGAAGGCCTTGACGCGAATCCACGGGTGCTTGGTCACGCTGTTGCGGACGAACCGGTACACGCGCTCCGCGTGTTTCTCGGTTCGGGCGGCGGTGTGGTCCTCGACGACGGTCATGTTCTGCTGCCGCAACCATTGCAGGCAGGCGTCGGCTTGGTCCTCGGCGAGATCGCCCATGCCCACCAGCACCATGATCCGCTGATAGGGATCGAGAAAGTCCAGTGTCGCCGCCATGCGCAGTGCATCAAAGCGCGGCTGAAGCAGCGCCACCAACCTGAAATCATCGGGATTGCGCAGGCCGATGAACATCGCCGCCCGGCAGCCCGAATTCTTCCCGGCGATGAACACTTTGTCGCGCGCCACACGATAACCTGCCCGCACGTGTTGCAGCGCTTTGAGCGTTGCTTCCTCGTCATCTTCCTGCACAGCCAGTTGCTTAGGCATTTTGGTGGGCCATGCGCCTGTCGAGCGCAGCTTCGGCGCCAGCAGCAACAGTCCCTTTTCCTCCGCCACAGTCGCCCAGTCGGCGATCACGCTCTTGGGACTCTGCCACGGCGACGCATGACACAACACCAGCAAAGGCCAACGGCGAGATTCGTTGTAATTGGTGGGTTTGTAGAGGAAATACTCTCCGCCGAGGTCCGGCTCGACCCTCTCGAGCACGTCCCCAGCCGGCTGAGGCTTGAGCAGCGTGCAACCGCACAACGCGAGCCACGCGGCGGCCCCGACAAACAGATAAATCCGATTCATGGTGCTCCTACCTGCGGATTTCCAACCCGCTGCTCTCCAGGAACTCTTCGAAATCCCGGCTGAAGCTTTTAATGTCGTCGTCGGTCAGTGTGCGCCGAGCGTCGCCGATGCGCGCCCGCAGCAGTAAGCTCCGCCGGCCGGCGGGCAGGTTCTTGCCCGTATAGCTGCCTTCGAAACTCAGCCGCCGTAACAACGACTGATTCAACGAA
>JACZTW010000071.1 GCA_022573485.1 Planctomycetota bacterium | reverse complement strand
GGTCCGGTGCCTTCTGAAGCCTACTCTGCCCCAGTATCACTGGCCATTATAGAAACATTAGAGAATTGGAACCACACTGCCCGCCAGCCCGCCTTTACCTATTGAGGCTCTAGTGCTATTATCAGTTTACCGCTCACCGCACGGGCCGTTGCCCACCACTCAAATCAGAGCGGTATACAGGAGGATCAGGCATGTCAAGCGCTGCCCACCAGGGGAAGTATAACAAGTTTGTTGCAGTTTGCGTCATCACGCTACTGGGCACGATGTCTCAAGCGGGTGCTCAAGGTGTCTGGACAATCACCAACACCGATACCCAGCAAGACACAGACAGCCAAGCGGAGCATTTCATTGACCCTCCGCCGCCAGGGGGGAACACCTGCCAGATTGCCGATGCGTGTCAGAGCGATGACTCCAGCAGCATCATGGTAGCAGATCTCTTCAAGAAGGATTTTGTTGGGAGTTCTTTCGCCGCGTGTTCGCTCTCGCAGTTCTCTTGTCCCTTGCGGGCGGCGGGCCTTACCCAGGTGGAAGTCGACGGCGCTGGAAGTGAAACACTGCTCATCGGTTGGGATTTGATCAGCAGATCAAACAACAATTGCAAGTTATGCCCCGGCTTCTCGCCGGATCCCGACGGCGATACCATCGTGGAGTATAAAACTGATGGGGAAGCAAACCTGACAGCGGACATCGAATTGGTGATCCTTGTTTCCCGGACGGCACCCCAGTTGATGTCGTGTTCGAGTGGACCCAGTTCACATTCAACAACTACAAGCCTGAGTGCCCTAACGGGGAACCGATTTGTCCAGGCACGCCGGGCCTCGATGATCCGGCCGAAGTCTCCGGCGAGCTGGTCATCGACGGCGCCCCACAGTTCAATGGTCAGTTTAATCTCTTAAACACGCGCGGTCTCCTCCTGGACACTCGGCAAGGCATCTTCACCGCGATCGCAGGTACACCTTTCTCGATCAACATCAAGGCCTTTGGAATGACGCACGTCCGAGCCGGGACGCGGCGCCTTCGCCGAAGATTCGGCCTTCGTGGCCTTCCAGGGTGAACTGTCTCTCTTTCTGGGTAGTGCTCAGTTTTGCGAAGACGCCTTGCTCGAGTTCTCCCTGGACATTGGCTCGGACACCGAACTAAGCGACCCGCAGTCCGATGGCGACGAGATCTTCGACCCGGGCGACGCCTACCTCTGGAAGAGCGGCCCGCTCGGCGGACCCACCAACGGATCACGAAATGACGCAGACGCTTTTTTCTTTGATTACAATCCCGATCCCCTCAGCGGCACCGAAGCGCCGACATGTCAGCAGGCGCCGGTGGACGTGATTACGCCGGATTTCTTCGATATGGACGGGCACGAGTCGGTGGACTTCGATCCGTCGATCTTCCTCAATCCCCTGACGCCGTTGGACGCTCCGATCCTCCGCTTCCCTTCCGCATGTGTGTTCAACCCAGATTACCTGGTCCTGTCATTCGACGATGATGGACCTGGGCACTACACGGGCAACAACGTCACATGTGAAGTGCCAGTTGACTCTCCTTCTCCGTTCCCATCACCCGAACCCTACGGCTCGACGAATGGGCAAGACGAAATCGTCGGGGCCACGATGATCCTCAACGGCCCGACATACATCCTGGGCATCGAATTTCCCATTGGGCAAGAGGACGCCATTCATACGGACCTCGCCCCCAACCCGGACGGCGGTATCGAGGATGAAGACGACGATGTCGATTCGCTGGACGCTTACGCGGACGCTGCTGTCTGCTACACTTGGTTGTTCTCAGCGGACCACGAGGCGACGGGTGCCGACCTCAACGGAGTTCCGCTCGACCCCGGAGGCATCTACCAGGTCTTTCCTGCTTCCGGCGCGGTCAAGATCATCGACGAAGCGATCCATCTGGGGATCTCTGAAGAGGCGGACATTGACGCGTTCGAGTTCGCCTGGGTGTGTGACGAAAACCTCGAGGACGAAGTGTTGGTTCTGCTCTTCAGCGTTGACGATAACGATCCCTTGACCACCGAGGACGAGTCCGGCGGACTCGATCCTCGCATCATCTACGTTTCGCAGTTGACAGGTTCCTCCAGCGCCCTCACGCCGGAGCCGCTGAGTGGTGACATCGACGCGATCGCGGTTTGGTGCAGGCCTTTCACGGCTCTCACGTCGCCGTGTCCAGCCGATTTGAGCGGTGACGGCGTTGTGGAAGCGTTTGATCTCGCTCTGTTGTTGGGTGCTTGGGGTCCGTGCCCGGGGACTTGCACCCCGGGCAACCCGCTCAACACATGCCCGGCAGATCTCAGTGGCGATTGTGTAGTGGAGGCATTTGACTTGGCGATGCTGCTCGGCTCGTGGGGGCCCTGCAACTAGCGCAGCCGCGCTGGAGCCAAGGACGTCCGGCGAACCGTCAAGATTGCGAGAGCGACTTGTGGGCCTGGGCGACGGCCTGATCCAGTTCCCGGCCCGGATAGCCGTTCCAGACCACCGTGCCGTCGCCGGCAATGACGAACGCGTGAGGAATCGAACGGACGCCGTAATCAAAACTGGACAGGCTGCCGGCGCCGACCGCGTACCGAATTCCGTTCTTGCGGACGAACCGCTGAACATCTTCCGGGGACTCATCGGTCAGGCCGATGACCACCACATCCTTGTCTTTCCAGCGGTCGTGCAGCTTGTTCATGTTCGGGATCGACGCCACGCAAGGCCCGCACCACGTGGCCCAGAATTCGACCACCACGACTTTCCCTTTCAGATCAGACAGCTCCAGCGCACCGTTCGTGTTGATCCACGTGTCGGCGGATAGCGCCGGCGCAGCGGCGCCCGCGCGCAGCACGGACCGTCGCGAGTTGAACGCGAAAACCACCGCCAGCAGAATCAGAATGGGCACCAACCGTTTCATGGCCGTCACTCCAAGAGTAGACACCGATCGTCCACCGACATTATTCCTGTCATCGCGTCTTTATTGCAAGCTTCAGGAACACGGATTTTCCGGACGCTTCAGTCAAGTGCGGCGAAGAGCTCTTACTGCAGAGAGCGCAGAGATCGCAGAGGAAAGAGAGGCAAGCGTTCAGACAAGAGATCGAGACTGAAAGACGCGTACGTAGTCATCAGCGGACAATCCGTGATTCAGTTGAGCCTTTTTCCAACAAATAATCTGCGGTCTCTGCGTTCTCTGCGGTTCAATTATTTCGATTTAGGCTGTGACGGGTTCTTCGATGGCGGCGAGGATTTCTTCTTCAAACTGTGATTCGTCGCAGTGAATGCCCACGATGCGATCCGGCAGCACCTTCACATAGGCGCGATAGCCGCCGTAGCGTCCGCAAATGCCTACGTCGATGTTGATCCGCCGGGCGTCCGGCGAGACACGGAACGGCGCGCCCCCGTTGGGCGGAGTGTGCCCGAAGATCTGCCAGATTTCCGGATGTCGGGAGGCCGTGTCATGATCGAAGTCGAAATCGGCCCAGAAAACACCGCCGCGCGAATGGCTTCCGCCGCGGGCGGGACCCACGTGGAACATTGGATGCGAGAAATCGTCGTTGATAAAGGCCGCCTTCAGTTCCTGATTGAGATGCCGGGCCAGGGCAGCCACCGTGATGCGGCGCTGCGATTTCTTGCGAAGCTCGGTGATGAGATACCGCATGAGTTCCGCACTCACGCCCGCGTGGGTCATGAGATACTGCCTGTACGCCCGGGCGGCCTGCAAACGACCCATACGGATGAGCTTGGCCAATTGCTCGCTCAGTACTTCGGGCTTGGGCAAATCGGAAATCGAGTAGTCCCCCTGGGCGAGGGCCAATTCGTGGTTGCCGACCAGCAAGTCCACACAGCCGCCCGCGCGGCGGGCTTCGCGGCGTAGCTTCAGGAGGAGATCGAGGCACTCCTGCGAATCGGGTCCGCGATCAACAATGTCGCCGCACTGCACCATCTGGGCCCGGCGTCCGGACCATCGGCCGTCGCGGTCGAGGAGTTCGGCGTGCTCCAGAATCGCTTGCAGCCCGTCGAGACTGCCATGGACGTCACCGATGACGTACACATCGCGATAGATCCGGCCGGTCGTTTCGACAGAGTGGAATCGTGCCATGGCGTCGTTTCCGAGCCCGACAGCCTGAGTCCAGCGTCATGAGCTGGACTCCAGCGCCAACTCAGAACTTCGACAGGCACCACGGGCAGTTGGCCCAAAAACTGGTGTCAACGCTCCAGCGACAGCGAGGACAACGCTCCGGAAACGGATGGACGCGCCAAGCCCGCTTCACCTTGCGCCGGCACCAAGGGCAGAACTTCATGAAGGGTATCAGCTTGCCGGAGCATTGCGAGCACTTGCTCTTATACCGGCGGTCTTGTCTGCGGCGGTCGGCATGGGTTGCGAATCCCGGCCCATAACACCACGGACAATACCGCCACTCCGGCAGAACACCCTTGTGACAATCCGGGCAATAATCTGGAAAGGCGGACGCGTGTTCGAAGCGGTTGCCGCATTCGCCGCACCACGGGCAGCCGCTCATGATCTCCGAGATGGGTTCGCCGCAGGTCACGCAGCCGAATTCAGGATTCAGCACGCGCTCGTACTTGTCCCGAAAAGCCTCGCGACGAACCCGGCGCCAATCCGAAATCGCCTTCCTCCGCGGCCGACCGGCCCCGTTGCCGGCAATAAGCTCCGGCGCGGCGGCCAGGATGGCCTTCAACATCTCATCGGCATTGCTATAGCGTTTCCTCGGAGAAAGCTCTAAAGCCTTGCGCACCACGCGCATGAAGGACCAATTGGTGCGATCTTTCAGCCGCTCGGCCCCTCGCAGAGGCCATTCGAAGGGCCACTGGGGCAGGAAGCCCGTGATGTACTCATACAGGATCAAGCCGGCACCGAAGCAGTCCGAGGCGAAGGTCGGCTTGCCGTAGGCCTGTTCGGGGGCGACGTAACCCGGCGTGCCGAATTCATCCATGGTGACGATTCGCCCTCGCTGGTAGCGGCTGATCCCGAAGTCGCCCAGAGCCGTCCGCCCGTCGGGGAATAGGAAGATATTGCCCGGCGTCACGTCGCAATGTACCACCCGCTGGCTGTGGGCGTAGGCCAGGGCTTCCAGTACCTGATTCATGATCATGAGGATGCGGTGGGGCATCATCGGCTTGTGCCGGTCCGCCAGCGTGCCCACCGATAACTCCGTCGCCAGGACGATTCTGCCGCCGATGACGTCGGCGTTCTTGATCGGCAGGATGCTGGGGTGCCGCAGCGACGCCACCAGCCGGATTTCCTTGCGGATGCTCGCTTCATCGACCGTACCGTCCAGGCGGACCAGCGGCAGCTTCAGCGCCACCCAGATGCCCTCGATTTGATCGCGGGCCTTCCAGATCTCTCCCGAGCCGCCCTCCCCCAGCTTGCGCGAGAGCTTGTACTTACCGATGAGGTGGCCGGCGGCAAGGCCGTTGCCGTTCTTGAACGTGGTCATGGATGCGAGCTATGTAAAAAGTGTCTCGAATAGGTCCAGAAAAGCGCGAACGCTCGATACTTCATCAATAGCATGCTGGCGCGCGAAGTCAAGATTGCTTAGACTTCATTTTGCTCTTGCCGCAAAACGCGTCGTACTTTTCACGGTGCGCTTGCGACGGCCTCTTGATCTTTGAATAGCGAGCAAGACAAGGAGCCGCAGGCTTCCCTTCGGGTCTGAGCCTCAGGGTCGAAGACAGCCTGCGCGAGGCCTCGAACGGGGCAGATTCACTCGTTTCCCCATTCGCACGGGTTGAGCTACCTCTTCAAACATCCAATGAGATCGAAGTTCAATTTCGGCCCCGCCCGCAACCGGAGCCCGCCCGCCATGTGAGTCCACCCGCCTTGACCCGGCCGCAAGCGGGGGTAAACTGTGAAATGGCAACAGCTTCCGAGGCCACGTAGCTCAGTTGGTTAGAGCGAGGGATTCATAAACCCTAGGTCACTGGTTCGACTCCAGTCGTGGCCAATGCTGTAAGATACGCCGAACGTTGAACTTAGCGTACCTGCCTGCGTCGGGCAGTGCGGCCTGAAACGTGTTCCAAACCGGTATGTACCGGTTTTGAACGGAGGTCCGCACCATGCCCAAGACCGAAAGAGTTCCGAAGTACCGATTGCACAAATCGTCCGGCCAGGCCGTGGTTGATCTGAACGGTCGAACATTCTACCTGGGATCTCACGGCACCAAGACCAGCAAGGCCGAATATGACCGGCTGGTCGCCGAGTGGCTGGTCAACGGCCGTCGGGCGCCGAATCGCACCGACGACCAGACCGACCGGCTGATCTGCGAACTCTGCGCAGCCCATTGGGAATTTGCCGAAGACTATTACGTCAAGAACGGCAAGCCGTCCGGAGAGCAGCACCACGTTCGCCTGTTGGTGGGCCTGCTCTCAGAGTTCTATGGTCGCACCGCAGTTTCCGAATTCAGCCCGCTGCGACTGAAGGCGCTCCGCCAGCAAATGATCGGCCTGAACAACAGCCGCATATATATCAACAATCAGATCGGTCGCGTCAAAAGGATCTTCAAGTGGGGCGTTGAGAATGAGCTAGTGCCGCCGGCCGTGTACCAAGCGCTTCAGGCCGTGGCCGGGCTCCGCAAGGGCCGATCCGCGGCGCGGGAAACCGAGCCGGTCAAGCCCGTGGCGGTGGAGTACGTTGAAGCAAGCAAGCCATACCTCAGCCGCCAGATCTGGGCCATGATCCGTATCGAACTGCTAGCCGGAATGCGGCCGGGCGAGGTCTGTATCATGCGGGCCTGCGATATCGAAATGGTCGGCGACGTATGGGATTACAGGCCGCATGAGTACAAGACCGAGCACCACGATATCGAGCGCGTCGTTGCGCTGGGCGAGCGGGCGCAGGCGATCGTTCGCGAATTCCTGAAGCCGGACACCGAGGCCTACCTGTTCAGCCCGATCGACGCCGAAGCCGAGCGCCGGGCCAAGCTCCACACCAAACGCAAGACACCGCTCAAGTACGGCAACCGACCGGGCACCAACCGCAGGCGCAAGCCGAAGCGACAAGCAGGCGAGCGATTCACTACCGACAGTTACCGCCGGGCGATCCAGCGGGCCACCGAACTAGCATTCCCGGCGCCGGACGGGCTGGACGCCGTGCAGACGAAGCAATGGCACAAAGAACACCGCTGGTCACCGAATCAGTTACGGCATACGGCCGGGACGAAAGCCCGTAAGTTGTTCGGCCTGGAAGGCGCTCAAATGCACCTGGGTCATAGCCGAGCGCAGACGACAGAAATTTACGCCGAACGCAATCTCGAATTGGCTCGTGAGATTGCGCGGCAGATCGGTTAGGATTCTCAAACGGGTAGGCGGTTAGCTGCCGCTGATCGACCGGCCTGTGACGTGCGTTTCTACCTTTCATACGTCGCAGGCTGGTCGGCCCGATTATCGAAAGGTAGAAACATGCCGCACGACATTCAGGAATTCACGCCGACCGAGAGAGCGATACTGACTGGATTGTATGGATGGGAGTTTGATCCGCCGGTGAAGATCGTCACGAGCAACTTCGTCCAAGAGAGTCTTTGGCGTCTTTGTGAGGTGCGGCGCCCACTATCTCCGGTCCCTTTTGTCTTCATTGAATCCTACTTGAGGGTTCGTGGGCTATTCGATCACGAAGAGGTCGGCCTTGCCTATCGGCTGTTGCACGAATGCAAGTTGATCGATACGGAAGAGTTTCACTCTCTTGGTGAACACGTTTTGCTTCCACGCCTGGAATATCTCGGCTTGTGGAGGGACAACGATCGATTGATGTTTGTTTCGTTGACTGGTGACCGAGAATGGGAATGGCTTGATACTTGCGATCTGGTCGAAGAATTTGAGGCGGAATATACACCGCTCCACGAGTACGCCAAGTGGAAGGGAATCGCTGACTGGCGCGAGTTGTGCGTTCGGAGATTCACCGAAATTGATCTGTCCGATGGAACGGTACAGCTACGCCGCCGTGCGATCCGGCTTGCCAAGAGACTCTATTCCGCCGATCTGAGCAAACAAGCGATGGCAACGACGACCGACACCGATCCGCCCGAAGCGAAACCGATCACGCCGGACAAGCCTATCCTGAACGAGCTGGAGATGTTCATCATCCAAACCCTGGGCACCGATACGTTGGCTGGTCAAGCGATTGTCGATCGGCCCGCGCCGGAGGACCGGGTCTACAAGTATAACGGGCAATTCAAGACTGCCTTAGCTGCGCTTCGGCGCCGAAAGATTCTAGACAACAAGGCGCCGGGCTACGAACTCGCCGAACCCTATCGCTATCTGGTCGCGACCGAAGATAAGACCAAGGTCTAGACCAAGGTCTGGACCGACAGCACTCAGAACCGCTGCCATACTTCGCTAGGTATTAAGACACCGAGCGGAGTATTGGCAATGATCGACCTGCAATCCGAACAGCTACTTACACTCGCCGAGGCCGCCCGGCACCTGCCGACGCGGCCGCACGTTTCCACCGTTTGGCGCTGGGCCGCAACCGGCGGACTCGAAACCGTCCGGCTGGGCGGCCGTGTCTACACGAGCGCTGAAGCTCTCGACCGATTCGCCGAACACCGCGGCGGAAAACGCAACCCGCCGCAATCCGAACTAACGCCACAACGGCAACGCGAGATCGCCGACGCCGAGCGGAAGTTGCGGGAGTCTGGACTATGAGCGACGGCTGGCTCCGGATCTCAAAGCGGCGGCCGTCGCTGCGCCTACAGAATGTTAGAAGCGGTCGATAAAGCAGCCGAAACGGCGCAGGAAGCGACGATCGCACTGGTCTAAGGGCGAAACACCGACATCGGTCGCGTGACGGTCACGTGACCCCAAAGGTTAGCCCCACTGGGCTCCGTTCCCGGCCTCGGTGGGGCAACCTGTTTTCGACAGCCTGAACAGAGAAAATCAGAATGGCCAAAGCAGGACGCAAGGCGCAGCACTATCGCGATCCCGACACGGGCATGGTCTACAACGGCCTGGGCCGTCGGCCGAGCAAGAACGGCACACCGGGTAGATTCTACGCCATCAACGATCGCAACAAGACGTTCGGCGCGGACCCGAAGATCGCCGTTGCGAAGTTCGAAGCCTACCAACACCAGACACGCGGCGAGCGGCCTCTGTTGGTCTTCGGAGTTGACACGGCAGTGCAGGACATCGCGGGCAATGGGATTCAACTCTCCGGCAGCAACGGCAACGGGACGCTGCACACCCCGGACCGCGAGACGTGGGACCGGATACTCAAAGTCGGCGACGATTACCAGCGAGTGCCCGACGAACTCAAGCCCTTGATCATGGGCTTGCAGGCGCACAAAGAGCACTGGCCGCAGTACGCCGAGGAGCGCGGGCTCGATCCAGAGTTGCCATTTGAGGGCTACTGGCCGGATTACATCTACTGGCTGGTGGGCCGGTGGATCAAGAGTGAGCCGGACGACGCGGCACAAAAACTGGGCATCCCGCAACTTAAGAACATCGACGCAATAGAACCGCCAAAGCCGAGCTTGCCCCTGAGAGAACTCGCTAATCTGTACCTTTCTAAGAGTGTGGACCCGACGATTTGTGAGCGCCGAACAACCCGACGCTTCATGGAATTTGCAAAGATTGTCGGCGTGAAAACGGTTAAGAAGATTAGCCATGAGCACATTGAGCAATATGGGAATAGCATACACAAGGACGGCAGGCGGCGCGGACACAAGCCATCGTGGATGGGCATCCGGTTCAACGCGATAAAGACGGTGTTTGCGTATGCCCTGAAGCGTGGGCGGGATCAGAGCGAAATCGCCCGCGTGCTGCTGCTCTTGAAAATGTTAGCAGCGCCCAAAGATATGACAGGTTCTACCGCCGCATCGGTGTCGCGAGAAGACCTCCATGCGTTACTGGGGTGCGCCGACGACCGCATGAGGGCTATGATGCTAGTGGGCCTTAATTGCGCGTTCTACCCATGTGATCTGCGCCGCGTCCCGGCGTCTGCCGTGGACTTGGAGAATGGATACTTGGTGTTCCCTCGAACCAAGATCGGCAAACCAATCCCAAGGGTTGCGGTGTTGTGGGAGCGAACCATTGAAGCAATCCGGTGTTACCAATCGGCACACCCGCACAATGCAGTTGACGAACAGTCAGGCGAGACGCTGTTGTTTGATGGTCACAAAGGCGAAAGGGTGAAAGCGTCCACGATCCGTGGTTTTGTCGCGGCCCTTCGGGGAATGGCCGGTGTGCCGGAATTTCAGTTCAATCAACTACGCGACGGAGCATACACAGCAATCATCGAGGCCGGCATCGACATCACGCAGGGCGAAATTCTGATGGGTCACAGCGTGGGCGGGGTGAAAGACGCCTACATTGAACGCCGGCCTGAGATTGTCCGTGCTGCCTGTGAAGCCGTTGAACAACACTACTTTAGCTGATCCAGTTTGTGACAGCGTTTGTGACAGCACCGTCACACGTGCGCAAGTCGATGTGTTGCATAGCGCCTTTCCGCCGACGCGGGATGTGCTGTTAATCTTGGGGGCCTGATTGCGGCACCGTCAAGCGGGATTATTCTGCAATTTGTGACACCATTCGTGACAGCAAAACCAGCCACCGTTCTCAGCAAAGGGGGATTTCCAATGGTTTGTGCAGGCAGACGAATGCAACCCACCGAAGACGTGTTTGGCGAGGCTGGCAAGCGGGCGCTCATCTTGGCGATCTTGCGCAACGTCATTCGCGGCGACTACCAGCGCGGCAACTTCCGTCTGGAGTCCGATCACCCGGACATCGACGGCACGGAATTCGCGATCCCGCCCGAAGTCGCGGCGGCCTGAGTAGGGGCGGGTCGCATCTCTGGCGCGCGCGCACGCCTTGACCGTCTGCCCATGGGACGTTTTTATTTAAGGGTTAGCAACATAGGGGGGGTACCCATGCCATTAGCAAAACCAGGCCCGGCACGAACATCGGCCGCAGTGCTCAGGGCGCGGGGATCGAGATTGTGGAAGCAGCGTGAACGCGAAGAGCGTGAGGACGCCGCCCGTAAGTCGAGGCTCAGCCACAGCGACGACGGCGACGACCAGGGAGCCGAGCACGAAACGTCAGATTCAGATATCGAATCACCGGCCTGGGTGCCGCCCGGGGCGGGCAAGTTCTGGCGCGTAGTGGGCCAGCAGCTCATTGACGCCGGCCAACTAGATTGTGATCGCGACATGACGGCGTTTTCCATGATGTCCCGGTGCCTGTCCGATTACGAGGCTGCGCTCAAGATCCTCGACGCTGAGGGATACATTTGCACGTCCGAGGCGGGTGCGAAGTATCAACACCCGTGCGTCGGAATCGCGAACAAGGCCCGCGAAGCATTCTTGAAAATAGCAAGAGAGTTCGGCCTCGTTGGCCCAGCCTCAAGAGAGAACATTTGAAAAACGGGAGAATCAATGTCATCAACAACGATCGAACGAATCAAGTCGCTGCGCGCGAACAGGGAGGGAAGATATCACGATCTTCTGATCGAGGCCGGGCGCTGTGAATGTAATGGCCGCGAGTTCCTGCGTGATGACCTTGTCGATTTGGATGAAGTTGCCCGCGCGTTGGATAAGTCCGAGCGTATGCTCGCCGACGATCTGAACGCGGCGACCCGCTTCCACACGCTCAAGCGACAGCTCGCCGACGGAGAAAATCAGAAACCCGCCGCCGACAAAAACATCGCAAAACTGGACGGCCAGATCAAGCAAGCGGTCGCGAATCGCAACGCAGCCAACGACGCGCGAAATTCTGCCAAATGTCGCAGCGACACGGAAGCTGGCCGGGTGGCCGAGAAGGCGTACAACCACGCTGCGGGTGAGATCAGTCGTCTGCAAAACGAGGTCAAGCAGGCCCGCCGGCCGCTCGCCGCATGTGAGGTGTTGCCGAAGCAAATCAGCGAGCTTGCCACATTGAATCCGTGGTTGCGAATTTGTGCCGATGGCCGGTGACTACCAAGAAGCGAAAGCCACTTGTCATCACGAGGCCGGCCACATTATCTGCGGGATCACGCGAGGCGTCCCGATTAAGCGTGTGAGCATCGCGCCGGCCTGCGGCAAAGGCAAAGCTGGCGAAGCAACATACGCCGAGGTCGGCGACGACTTTGACATGCTCGTCTGCACTCTTGGTGGCAGCATCGCGGAAGAAAGGTTCACGGGCCGGCCCAACGAATACGGTGCGTTCGGGGATCGGGAGAGCGTCAAGCGCCTTCTCGCCAAGCGATACGGCCGCGAAACCAAGGACGCAGACCTCGATGCACCGATAGTCGCGGCCGCGAAGGTCGAAGCTGCGAAGATCGTCACGACTCGATGGGTAGAGATTGAGGCGCTTGCTGCCCGACTGATCGAGAAGTTTGAAATTGAAGAGACGGAAATTCGGGCGATTGTCGGTCGAGCGGCGACCGATCGCATTACTAACCAAATAGCAAAATTGGAGAAGTTGACATGAGAGCGAAGGGACTGAGAGAGGCATCCGTTTATCTGCGTGGCACGGCAGCGCGTGGCCTGGTTTCGGATGGTTCCGTAATTCGGGATGGTGGCGACAGTGGCGCTGGTCTGATTCGAGGCATTGCGGTCGTCACAATGGGTGAAGCCCTGGGCCATGACATGTTTTTGGACGGAGAGTTCCTCGACCAGACCGCCGCAGCGATGAACGTGCGGGGCAAGGCCGGCATCAAGAGCCGGTTCACGCACCCAGACTTATCCGGCGACGGCCTGGGCACCTTGCTCGGCCGAGCCAAAAACGGCCGCGTGGTTGGCGATCGAGTCATTGGCGATTTGCACTTGGCCAAGTCGAGCCGAAAAACACCTTCCGGCGATCTTGGCGGGCATGTCATGGACCTTGCGGAGGAAAGCCCGGACATGTTCGGCACGTCGATTGTGTTCCGCCGCGACGAGGACGCTGAGGAACTGTTTATTGAGCGCCACCAGAACCGCGTCGGCAAGTTCGTTTCGCCCGACTCGACCAACGCAGAGAACTTTCCGCACGCACGCTTAGCCGAGCTTCGGGCTGTCGATGCGGTTGATGAGCCTGCCGCGAATCCGGGCGGCATGTTCACGACTCGCTCAAGCCAGATAACTGCCGACGCCGATGCGTTGCTCGACTATGCCTTGGGGCGAAGTGATGCTGAACCTGTTATGACCGCGCTGGCATTCTCGCCGGTCCGAGTCAAGGAATGGTTAGCTCGCTGGATGGACCGCACCGGCATGAAAATTGTCCAGACGGACCGTCCCATCGAGGACGACGCCCCCATCGCGCCCGGCGAAGACCGCAAGGAATACGCCGCGCGAGTTCTGCGGTGGTGCAACCGAGAGTTGAGCAAGCACGCAGTACACAAAGTCGAGGAGGCGGCGAAGTCGCTGGCGGGCCACGATCGCGAAGTCGCCGACCGCAAGCGCTACGCTTGATCCAAACTGAGTGGGCGTGCGGCTCGCGGTACGTCACGCAATGCCGCTGAGCCCCCCCGCTCGCAATCTCCGGCGTGCCCGCCTGGTTGGAACAACCAGCGTTGACGCGCAAAAAGAACCCCGCCTGACGAGATAGTGC
>JACZTW010000070.1 GCA_022573485.1 Planctomycetota bacterium | reverse complement strand
GAACGCGTTTGCGAATCGACTCGTAGCGAGCCAAAATATCTTTCGGCGACATCAGGCCGCGTTCGACCAGAAGTTTCGCACTGGTTAGGAGCGGGTCTTTGGCCTCGGCCTGCTCGATCTGCTGCCAGGTGTGATACTCCGTCTCCGCATCGCTGCCCGCGTGACCGAGCAGGCGGACGACTTTGAGGTGACAGAAAACCGGTTCACGAAGACGGCGGCAGAGTTCGACGGCCTCCGCGACGTTACGAAACGCGTCGAAGAGATTGAGGCCGTCGCCCTGAACGTAGTGGAATCCGTGCCGGCCACGGAACAACGACTCGATCCACGAAGTCGGCGTCTTGACGCTAATGCCGATCCCGTTGTCCTCGCACACGAAGAGAATCGGAACGGGCAGATGCACGTGTGCGGCGCGAGCGGCTGCGTTGAAGGCGGTTTGGGCGACTGCGTGGTTGACCGAAGCGTCGCCGAAGGAACACACAACGATTGAGTCGTCGGGAAGTTCCGACTCGACGCCGAGCCTCGTGGCTCGCGCCAGGGTCATCGCTGCTCCGACCGCCTTGGGCAAATGGCTGGCGATCGTACTCGTTTGCGGCGGAACCCATAGCGGACGAGAACCCCACACCTTGTGGCGACCGCCGGACGTCGGATCCTCGCGGCTGGCTGCGCAGCCAAGCAAGGTGTCGGCGACGATATCCGTTCCCGGAACCTTGCGGGCGCGCTCGGCCATGAAGGCGCCCGATCGATAATGAATGAAGGCCAGATCGGTGTGTCGTGTGAGACGCCCGACGACGGCGTTTCCCTCGTGGCCCGCACTGGAAATCGTGTAGAACCCCTCGTTACGCGCCCGCATCCGCCGGGCCTCGATGTCCATGTGACGAGCAACCATCTGTGACTCGAACAACTCGATGACGTCCTGCGCGGTCAAGCCGGACTCGGCGTCGACGACCGTATCAGGCGATGCGCACTCCCTACCGGTGTCATCGCCGAGAGATTCCACCAGCACGACAAAGTTCTCGTCGACGACCTCCGCACGATTCAGGTTGAAACGGTGTTTCCCGCTCGATTGTGTCATCTGTCCCTTATGATGTCCTGAACCGCGGGCAAGATCCTGCATCACCCGTGATGTCCTGAGCCGCGAGTCACAAACGCAGGCCTATGACTATCTGATCAAGCCGCTCGATCTGGAAGAAGTGCGCGAGAAGGTCCAGCGGGCGGCCCGACAGTCTCTGAGCAACAAGGAGAACCGCCACCTCCGCGAACAGCTGGACCGGGCCTTCAGTTTCGAAGGCATCATTGGTTCCACCGAGATCATGTCCAAGTTGATCAAGAAGCTGCGCCGCGTCGCCAACAGCAAAATCACGGTGCTGCTGATCGGCGAGACGGGCACGGGCAAGGATCTGATTGCCCAGGCCATTCACGTTAATTCCTCGAGATCGGGCAAACCCTACCGGGCGATCAATTGCGCGGGCCTGAACGAGAACCTGCTGGAGTCCGAATTGTTCGGTCATGTCAAAGGTGCGTTTACCGGAGCGATGGCAGACCGTAAGGGCATTTTTGAAGCGGCCGACGGCGGGACGCTCTTTCTCGACGAGATCGGCGACATGCCGCTGACCATGCAGGCGAAGCTTCTGCGCACTCTGGAGAACGGCGAATTCGTCCCCGTCGGCAGCAGCGATGTTCGGATCGTCGATGTCCGCGTGATTGCCGCGACGCATCAAAACTTGACCGAAATGATCCAACAGAACACCTTCCGCGAGGACCTTTTCTACCGCTTGAATCAAGTCCAACTGGCTGTTCCGGCGTTGCGGAGCCGCAGGGAAGATATCCCGCTCCTGGCAGATCACTTTCTTGAACAGGCCAACAAGGAGCGACAAGCCTTGGGACTCGAGAACTTGACCATGGACTCGGAAGTGTTGCGTAAGCTGACGGCCTTCGGCTGGCCTGGAAACGTCCGGCAATTGCAGAGCGTCATCGGAGCCATGGTGGTGCAGGCCGATGACCCGGTCATTACCGTGGACAACCTGCCGGACCCGATTCGCGGCAGCACGGAGATCGTCCCGCTCGCCCCCAGCGGCTATACCGGGCTGAGCATGGCGGACGTCGAGAAGATGCACATTGCCAACACGCTGAAACTGACCTCCGGTAATCGCGAGAAGGCGGCCAAGATGCTCGGCATCGGAGCCCGGACCTTATACCGAAAACTGAAGGAATATGACCTCACTTGATTTGCCGGACCGAATCCGGCATCCTCCGGGGGTCTTCGGTGCCGCAAGCCGTCAAGAGGGCATGAAGGCCGTCTTCAGGCCCGCAATAGCGGTATCCGGGCTCCCAGGCTGGCCTCCGAGCACCCCGAAGGCCGACGTAAGTTATTGGCATGGAAGTCGAAGCGTGCCTATGATAACATAGATCATCTCCCCCAGGGTCCGTTGCGGGCAAGCGGGGAGACCGCGATGAGCGGCCCCATTCGGCGGAAATAGTGATTGACCCGACACCTCGCGTTTCCATACTTAAAGGGAACGAGGAAGTGTCAATAATACCCGCGGTGGATGGGACTGGCCTCGGCGTTTTCATGAATCCGACGCTGAATACTGGAGGTTCGTTCAAATGGTTGGCAGATTCTTTGGCCGCTGTCGGTCAGGTCGGCGAACGGCGGTCTTAGCCTTGGGCGCGATGGTTGCGGTCGCCGGCGGTATGGGATGCGCCGACTTCCTCAATCCTTCTCTCTTGAGACTATTCGAAACCTCCGCGGACGGGGGCAATGTTACCTTCGCAGGCGTCAACCCCCCGACGGGGCACGTGCCAATCCTCTTCAAGAACACGGCCAGAATCGCGGACAACGTGTTCCGATTCATCATCCAGGGCGACACGGTCGTCCGTCCGGAGGTCGTCGATGAGCTTTTGCGCGAGAATCCCCAACTGAGTCGCGACGAAGTTGAGAACATCCTCCAGGCCATCATCGACAACGATCCGGTCGATCTGGAGAGTCTGAACCTTCCGCCGCGCGTGCGGCTGACACTTTTGGTGGTCAATGTCGATGGCGGGGTTCAAAGACTGGAGTATCTCGTCGGCCTGCGCATCGTTCGCCCGGAGACCGGCGGCGGACTCGGAGCCGATACGCTGCCGGTGGACCTGACGGAGAATACGAACAACACGTTCATCGTGCAGTGCGATATTGACACGATCTTTATCGAACGGATCGACGTTTTCGTGCCGGTGGTTCTTCGTCGCACCGCGTTTTTGTTTGATCCGGACGGGCGGCAAGTCGGGGAAGAATGCATCAGCTTCCAAGAGCCGGACTTTGACGATTTGGAGGCGGATGGCGTCTTTGATCCCACGCAGGGCGAATTTGGGACGCGACGCAATTATGACCCGCGATTCTTTCCGCCGCCGCTGACCACCCTGCAATGCGGCGCGGTGGTCATTGTCGAATTGACCGGTGATTTGTTTCTGCCGTTCAGGGACGTACCGAATGAATGTGAGCCGGCCGTCAATCCGCCGGCCAACGGCTTGGTTCCGGCGTTCCTGTTCTTTGATGACGACACGATCGATAAAATACCGGGACGATACGGCGTGAAGATCAGCGTCCGCACCTAGTCGTGGAGTCATCTGTTTGTGACGCCGAATTCTAAGTTAGGGAACAGCCCGATGAGGAAACTTCAATTCGTGATTCTGGGCCTGCTGTGGAGTCCTGTCCTGCTGAGCTGCAGCCAGGAGGCCAGTGTCTTCAGCCAGAGTTTCACAAACTTGATTTCGGGAGGCCAGGTGCCCATCGCGCCCGGCCCGAATGCCGGATACGTCGAGGTGCTGGCCATCAACAGCTCCAGTCAATCGATCGAATGGGTGGTCACGGCCGAATCCGAAGAGATCATCGTGAACCTCGACGGCGTGGGAGGCGTGCTCGGTTTCGACCCGGCGCGCACACTTGAACCGGAAACGGTCGAATTGCTCACGGACGTGGACGCGCCCACGCTGGCCATCGTGTTCTCCACGAGTCCCGTTGAATTCCCGCCGGTCGGTCCTGGCGAGTTGACCTTCGAGCACCTTCAGGACGTCGTGAATCAAATGGCTGCCAAGGATCCTGAATCCGTATTGGACCGGGACTTCATCCGCCTGGTTCGTGTATTGCGTATCGGGCTGGGACCGAACCTGAATGTGCCTTCCGGTCAGGATGAGGGCATCATCGTCCGGCCGCCGGGCTCGGATCCGAATGACCCCTTCGGCGGAGCGGGCGCCATTTTCCCGTCCGAAGTCAACAACGCACTGTCCTATGATGTGGGCAATGACCCCGCCGACTTTGGAAACGGGGATATTCTGGTCTTCCTGGCGACGACCAGCTCGAACGCCATCGGAGGCATCGGCATCACCGTCGGCGTGCTCACTTGGGAAAGTGCCAACGGCTCCAACACGAGCTACGATCGTGATACGTTCGAGATTCTGCGTGCCGTGGAAGGTCCCATCAGTCCGCCGCCGCCCAATTGACGCATCGAAAGGACACTCGAGTGAAGAATTTCCGGCATAAGTTCCTGCTCTATGGCGCTATGGCTATGGGCTGTCTGTGCGAAACAGTGGGATGCACTCAGCTCGTGGGCAACGCACTGCGCGACGGTACCAACAGCTTCCTGAACACCGGACTCACCGCGATTCTGCTCTCCTCGCTGGACCTGGAGCAACTGCTGGGAATCACGACCCCGTAGCAGCGATCCTGAGCTATTCTCCAGCCACGCGTGACAATTCCGATTGTGCGCGGCAATAATCCCGCCTTTGAGACGTTAGTACTTCCAGCATGGGTCAGCGTGACATGGATATTGATGCCCTGATTCGCGGCGCCCAGGCGGGGCGTGCGGACTGCTTCGACGAGTTGATCGATCTCTACGCGAACCGCCTGTACGGGTATTTCTACCGCTCCAGCGGATCAGCCACGGTGGCGGAGGATCTGGTGCAGGATGTGTTTCTGCGCCTGATCCGTGCGATCAAGCGGTATGACCACCGCGAACAGTTCGAGGCCTTCTTGTTTCGGATCGCCGGTAACCTGAATCGCGATCGAATTCGCAAGAGTCGGCGATCGAAAGAACGCAGCCTTGCGCTCGAAGAAGATGAACTGCCAGCCTTGACGATGGCGGACGCGCACATCCCCGAGCCTCTGGCCGCCCTCGAACAGGCGGAGCACATTGATGCCATGCAGGCCGCGATGGCCCGGTTGCCGGCGGCCGAGCGCGAGGTCATTGTACTGAGGCATTTTTCGGAGCTGTCCTTCGGCGAGATCGCTTCGATCATGGACACGCCGCTGGGCACGGCACTGGCCCGGGCTCACCGCGGGTTGAAGAAGTTGCGATCGATGCTGGAAGACCTTGTGAGCGACTGAATGACTGACGAACTCATGACATTTGAATTGCGGGAACTGGAACGCTGGTTCCGTTCTCATCCCCAGCCTGAGCTGGAAACTGCATCGCGTGATGTGCTCAAGGCGGGTGTGCGCCAGGCCCTGAGCGACAGCGGCCTGGGCGATTCGCAGGTTCACGAAGCGCCCGGCGAACTGAGGCAGCGTCTCAAGGCGGCGGTCCGGCGGGAACTTGCCGAACAGGACGGCAGCCTCAAAGTATTCCCGATATTTTCGCTGCGGCGATTGTCACCCTGGCTTTCCAGTGCTGCCGCGCTGGTTTTTGTGGTTCTCGGCTTCGGATTGCTGGGCAGAAATGTTCCGCCGATCAGCGACGATCCGCCGAATGATGGTGAACTGGCCAGTATCGAAGCGGAATTGGCCTATCTGGAATTGCAGTCTTTTGCGAAGGATTTCGTGTTCTTTGGCTCTGGCGACGTTGACCGCGACTTGAGAGATGACATCGAGCATATGTTCTTGCCGAGTCTGTACATCGACTTAAGTGATGATTATTACCAGGAAGGAGTATCCCAATGAACAGCAAGCGCGTTCATTTGATGTCTGCGGGTGTGTTGGCGATCGTGGGACTGATGATGTGCCCCGCCGCCATCACAGCCCAGGAACCGGGCGAGGACTCACGGCCCCGCCGCGAGCGAGGCCAGCGCCGAAGTCCGGAACGGATTCAGCAGCGCATCGACGAACTCATCGAGGAAGGTGTTCCCGAGGACGATCCACGCATCCAGCGCTTGAAGAGGATGCTGGGCTGGATCGAGCAGGGCGGCGGACCTCCACCAGACGGCCCCGGCGGTCCGCAGGGTCGTGAGCGAAGGGGCTTCGGGGCGAACCAGCGCGGCAGCGAAGAAATGATGGACTTCGTGAGGCAACATCCCGAACTGCAGCAGTTGATGATGATGTCGAACGACGGCCGCGAAGAATCACGCCAGGCGATGCAGCGAAATGTGCGGCGGTCGGCCCGGCAAATCTCCGAGATTATGACGGCGACCGAGGAAGGCAATCCCGATCTGGCAGACGCGCTCATCAAGAGCACCAAGTTCCAGCTCACCATTCGCGAGCGAGCCCGGCGATATCGCCGGGCGCCCGAGGACTCGTCGGAGCGAGGTGTCATGCGGAAAGAGCTGGAAAAACTGGTCCGCAACCAGGTCGACATCGACCTGGTGGTCCAGGAATTGAAGCTGGTCAGCTTACGGCAGCGCCTCAGCAAACAGGAGACCCGCCTGGCCAAGGACCGCCAGAGAAAGGATGAACTGGCCGCCAAGAAGCTGGAGCGCATCCTCTCGGGCAAGAGGGAGCGTTCTTCCCGACGAGAAAGGCCGGGGCCTCCCCGTCGCAGGGGACCTCCGCTTTACTTCGACGAAGATTTCTGACCATTAGCGGGGCGAGATTCGATTTGCTATCCTGCCGCCTGTGGGGCACGAACCCCACGGGCGGTTCTTTTTTTGTCCGGGAAAGTGAATGACCCCGCAACAACTGGCAGCGATGATCGATCACACCCTGCTCAGGCCGGAGGCGACCTGCCCGCAAATAGACCGACTCTGTGCGCAGGCTCTGGATCATGGTTTCTGCGCGGTCTGCGTCAATCCTGTATACGTTTCTCAGGCGGTGCGGCGATTGACGGGTTCGCCGGTCGTCGTGGCGAGCGTGGCGGGCTTCCCGCTCGGCGCCAACACCACGGCTGCGAAAATCGAAGACGCCCGGCAGGCCATCGACGCGGGCGCCCGAGAGATTGACATGGTGCTGCAACTCGGCGCTCTGATTGCGGGGGAGAAGAACCGGGTCCGCGACGATATCGCCGCCGTCGCCGAGGTCGTCCGCGCCGCCTCGCCGGACCATGTGCTCAAAGTGATTTTGGAAACCGCCGCCCTCAGTCCGGAACTGATCGCCCTGGGCTGTCGATGCTGTGCCGAAGCCCAGGTGGACTTCATCAAGACATCGAGCGGATTTCATCCCGCGGGCGGCGCCACCGAACAAGCCGTTCGGACCCTGAAAAAGCTGGCCACACCGATCAAAATAAAGGCGGCGGGAGGCATTGGTGACTTGAAAACCGCTCTCAGCATGATCGAGGCGGGCGCCGATCGTCTGGGTATGTCGGCGAGCGTTGATGTGATTCTGGCGTGCGAAGCATTATCTTCGCGACGTTGAATCGAACTTGGTTGACGTCGACCCCGTCTCCGGGCTATACTCTCATTCGCGTACTACTTGTTGCTCAGCATCTCATTTAAGGGCAAGCCGATGGCAGATACGCAAGTCAAGAGTTGCGAGGAATGCGGCGCCAGCGTCTATCCGGAGCACGTCAGTGCCGGCAAGGCTGGGTTGTGGGGAGGCAAGCTGTGCTGCGTGCACTGCCTCGCCGAGCACCGCAGCAGCCAGGTCACGATTGGACCGGAGCAGGTGGCGGCCCCGGTCGCGACGCAACCCACATCTTCCCCCGGTGAGTCTGATATTTCAGACGAAGATTATTTCGATTCCCTGACCGCGGACGAAACACCCGAGGCACCGACCCCCGTGGAGGGCAGCGGAGTGGATTCGGCCGACTCGGCTGAAACGGAAGATATCAAGATCTCGGATATCGCGTCGCCGGCCATCAAGCCCTTCGCCGCGTCCGACCTGGTCACGCCGCCCTCCGCGACGCAGCACAAGTTCAAGAGGCACCTCCAGCATAACGAGTGCGGGGCCATCCGCTGCCGCATCTTCCACGCCAAGCTCAACGACGGCGCCTTGCAGTTCCTGCAGGACCAAATCAACGACTGGATCGATCAGAATCCCGAGGTCGATATCAAACACCTCAACACCAACGTCGGCGTCGTCGAGGGCAAGAGTTCAGAACCTCATTTGATCATCACGCTCTTCTATTGATCTTCGGTCAGCGGGATTCGTGGGTACTCGGCGTCTTCGGGGCTGTTGATCGGCAGATCGATGGTGAATTCCGTGCCGACCCCCTCCTCGCTTTGAAGGTACAGTCGACCCCCCAGCATCACCGCCAAATCGCGGCTGATGGTCAGACCCAGCCCCGTCCCCCCGTACTCGCGGGTGACGGAACCGTCAAGCTGACGGAACTTCTCAAAGATCTGCTCTTGGGCCTCTCTGCTGATTCCCGGGCCGGTGTCTCGCACTTTGATGGAGACCCTCTCGCCATCCTCGCAATGGAGCCGCACGTTGATCCGGCCGTTGGGCGGTGTGAACTTGATGGCGTTGCTCATGAGGTTGTAGATGATCTGCCGAATCTTCCCGGCATCCGAGTGCATCGAAGGCGGATCATCGGGTAAGTCCAGGTGGACGGCCAGGTTCTTCTTGTCGGCGAGCGGGCGGGTGAAATCGACGACCGCCTGGCAAATGTCCGCGATCGGAAATGAGGTGCGGTGCAGTCTCATCTTGCCCGCCTCGATTTTGGCGAGGTCCAGCAGGTTGTTGATCAGGTCCAGCAACATGCGCCCGCTGGTCAGAATGTTGCTGCAGAACTTCTTGATCTTCTCTGGGTCGTAGGGCGTCGGCGAATCCGTGGCGTCGCGCAAAAGTTCCGCGAAGCCGACGATGGAGGTCAGCGGCGTGCGCAGTTCATGGCTGACGTTGGCCAGAAACTCGCCCTTGATTCGATTGGCCTCAAAGAGTGAGACGTTTGTCTCCGCCAGTTCGCCGAGCTTGGCATCGAGCGACTTGTTCATCTTTCGGAGTTCGTCCTGCGATACGTTCAAATGCGCGAGCATATCGTTGAAGGCATCGCTCAATTCTTCAAACTCATCGCCTGTCTCGATTTCGCTGCGCAGTGACGTTTCGCCGGAGACAATTCGCTCCGCGACACTTCTGAGATCGCGTACCGGCGAGAGAATGAGATACTGCGTAATCAGGTAAAACACCACAATGGCGAGCAGCCCGGCCACGAAGGCCGCACCCACCAGCACCATTTGATATAGATTCGTGTAACTCCAGATTTCTTCAGAGAGGGTCGTGACCGTGACGATGCCCAGGAATCCCGCCCGGGGATCGTCTTGCGAGGGATCACGGATCGCCAGGGCATAGCGCGTCAGCGGGCCGTGTTGCGGTTCGTTGACGATGCGCTGGGCCTGGAATTCCTGAGGATTGGCGCAGAGCTGCAGGATGGCGTCGCGTTCGAAGTCATCCCAATCGGCGTCGGCCTCCTGTGGGCAGCCGCCGACGTACACGAGTTTCGGCGCCCGCGCCGTGAGTCCCAGTCCCCGCGAGATCGCCGGCCAGAACTCGTCGATATCCGTCTGGACATCCGCCCAGTCGGCGGTATGGAGTGGATACTGCGACTGTACCGTCAGTGCTGCCTGCTTGGCGAGGTTTGCGTTCAGCTCGCTCACCAGTGAGCCCATGTAGACCCACGGTACCAGCAGCGCCGCGATGATGATGACCACCACAGCGACGCTGAAGAGCATCTGGCACTTCGTCGCCAGGGAAATGTAAAACAGCTTCCTCAGTCCCATAGGGCGATTCGAATGGACCCGGATTAGTGGCCCGAATTCCTCAATCGAACCATGAAGCCGGCAACAGAAAATCCCAGTACAACCACAATCCAGTCGCCAAGCCGATCAGTGTACCCACGATCAGCACACCCTTCACGGTCTGAATCAGAGCCAGAAACCGCCGCACCGCCGATGGATCCTGGCTCATGTCGTTTAGCAGCTTGACCCGATCCCTGATCGAAGGATGTCGCCATCCCTTCTCGTCCACAGGAATACCGTTCAGCGCCGCGACGCGTTTCAAAGCCGTCGCAAACTCATCCGCCGCCGTCGCACACAACACGCGGGAGCCGGTGTGCCTACCCTCCGAGTGCATCAGACACGGTTTGGAGCACTGCTCCGGCCCGGGCGTGATCGAATCGGCCCCGGCCATGTCCGCCTGATGCTCAAAGTAGTGCGACAGCCAGCCGAACGCCACGCCCCAAATCCCCACGACGGCCAGCCCGACGATTATTTGAATCGAGTCAAAAGAAAGCCAGCCGACTGAAAAATGCCGGGCGACCCATCTCAAGACTTCCACCAGCCCGCCGGCGATCAGCATCGTCAGCGTCGCGAAAACAATGAAGAACGGAATATGCCAGGAATTGATGTGCCCAGCTTCATGCCCGAAAACCGCCTCGATGTGTTTGTCGCTCAACGATTCAAGCAGGCCGTCCGAAATCAGCACGTATCGAACCGGCGGAATGATGCCCATGACCGCCGCATTGACCACCATACCGCGAGAGTGCCACAGCAGTATTTCCCGATACTTCACTTTCGTTTTTCGCGCGATGCGCTCGAGATTGCTCCGCAATTCGCCGGCCGGCAGCGGCTCGGTATCCCATATGAACCGCAGCATCACGGGGGCCGCCAGAAACACGGTACATACCAGGACTCCCATCAGTGCGTCCGACGCCCAAATCAGCCCGCCGGTCACCTCACGAAGTGACTTGCGGTAATGATCGATAATGTCATCGCCCACGATGATCAGCGTCATTGGAACCGCGATGGTCATCAGTTGGTAACGCACGTTGAAGCTGAGGTACTGTCTCAAGCTCCAGACTGGGTGGACGCTGTGCCCCTGCGACAGCCGGGGGTTAAGGGCGACTTCGCGGATGGCCCGATCGACGGGGTACTGCACGATCCAAATCACGATCATCGTGACCACGAACGGCGACAACACCAGCAAATCGACCGCGCCGAAAGTCGGCCCCTTGCCGAACATGCTGCGAACCACGCCAGGCCAATCCGTCAGGATGAGATTGGCCACGAACACGCCCGCCATCACGAGTTGCAGAATCATGCTGTAATAATGATGATCGTGTTGCGCATCGTCCGGGTCGGAGGGATCCTGCGCCAGCGTCTTGAGCGTCCTGTGTGAGGTCCACATCGCCGCCGCCGCCAGAAGCACGATTTCCCCGAAGACGATGACCACGCTGACGCCGGGCGTCAACCCCAGCTTGTTCATCGGCGCGCCCGAGTTGAACCACAGCAGCGCGGCAAAAGCAATGATGACGATCAAGTGCATGCAGGCCGATCCAATCTCTCAAGACAAACGGAAGAAGCTAGCGCGGCGACGGAATGACCGGCTCCGCTCGGTGATTATCTCAGAATGATCTCTAACATGCCACTGGTCCCGGCGCGCCGGGATCCGCCGGTGTGCCACTGCTCTTGAGCAGTGGATTTGCGAGCACTGCTCAAGAGCAGTGGCACACGCGATCCCCCAACAGTCCTACGCTACCCGGTGCGCCGACCGCCGCCCGAACGCATCAGATTGTATCGTAAATCTCCAGATAGCGGGCTGTTACGAGTCTATTGTCAAATGATTCTCTCGCAACGGCGGAAGCCGCCGCGCCAAGGCGGTTGCTCAAGTCGCGACTGCCCAATAGTTTCACCACAGCATCGGCGAGCGCGTCAGGGTTCCGCGCCGGCACGGTCAAACCGGTTCGGCCGTCGGTGATCAAGTCGCGGTTGCCCGGCACATCCGTACACACGATCGCGCAACCCGCAGCCATGGCCTCCAACAGCGCGTTGGGCATGCCCTCGGTATGTGAGGGAAAAATAAACACGTCGCACGCCTTGAGAATCTCGGGTACGTTGTCTCGAACGCCCACCAGCGACACCTTGTCCGCCAGATCGAGTTCCGTGATCATGTGCTCCAGCCGCGAACGCTCCGGACCGTCACCGACCAACACTAAGTGCAACGCGAACCGCTGCCGAATGATCGTCAGCGCGCTCAACAGGTCCTCAAGACCTTTGACCGGGTCGAGCCGGCCGACCCAGGCCAGCAAGCTGTCTTTCTCTTTCACGCCCAGTTCGGATTGCCGAATGGGCCTGGCCCGATCGAACCGTTCGAGATCGACCCCGCCGTGAACCAACCGCAACCAAGATTTGGGCAGTCCGGCTTCGTGATGCAAATGATCGATCACCGACTGCGAATTGCCGATCTCCATCCGGCACAGGCGATGCGTCCAGCGATCGACCGTCAAGTGCCAGCGACGCTCAATTTCGACCGTCTGAATCTCGCAGATCAGCTTGTCTCGCGACACGCCGGCCAACGGAGCGATCAAACGACAGGCGATGTTGGCATGAAATAGAAACGAATGGATGATTTCGGGTTTGAATTGGACGATCTCACGACGCAGCCGCAGCAACGCTCCGATGTCGGCTGGGCTGCGGGCATCGCAGGAGCCCACTTCGACGCCGGCCTGCACCAACATCTCGGACACTGGACCGGGCGGAGACAGAGATACTACGCGTACGACATGCCCCAGCTCGTGCATGCTGGTCGCCAGACGACACAAATGCAGCGGTACCCCGCCGACCTCCAGGTCAGTGATGACGTACAGAATCCGGTTGCGGGAAGACTCCATTTGAGCGTGCATGTACTAATCATTACGAACAAGCGCGACTGTGTGTGCGAGTGTCGGCAGGATAATTTGCGTCATGGCCAATTCCACCGCCGGCGTCGAGCCCGGCATGGCGTACAGCACGACGCGCTTATGCACACCCGCCACCGCCCGCGACAGGATGGCCTTGGCCCCGATCTGCTCATAGCTCAACCGGCGGAAAAGCTCACCGAAGCCGCTGAATTGCTTCTCGATCAATTCTGAAACAACCTCGTAGGTTTGATCGCGCGGGGCCAGACCCGTTCCGCCGCTGAGCAGAACAGCCTCGCAGGAGCCCGACTGGGCCTGCCGCTCGACATACAGCTTGATGTGGTGCGGTTCGTCCGGAATAATCGTGGTCGCCGTCACTTCATGCCCGGCATCCGCCAGCAGTTCCCGGATCCGCCGCCCGCTGGTGTCGGTCTCGTCGGTGCGCGTGTCGCTGACCGTTACGACCGCACACCGCACGCAGTCCACGTCTTTCTTGTGATGAGAATCGCTCATGAAGTCTTCTTCAGATCGCTCAGGTTGTTCTCCTTGCGGATGTGGCTGACCTTCCGCCACACCTGCGGATCGATGCTGAAGAACTTTACAAGATTTGCCGTGCTGATGCCAATGGCCCCCGCCACGTCGCGAAGACGGCCCCCGTGGCTGTGAAGCAGGCTGAGCACTTCATTGATCACGAACAGGGCCCGCTCGTCCTTACGCCGGAGTTCCAGCCGGCCATCGCGGATACAACCGGCCAGCAGCGGACTGGGCACAT
>JACZTW010000317.1 GCA_022573485.1 Planctomycetota bacterium | reverse complement strand
AGGATAGTAATACCGTCGGGCAGGTCGGTGGGCAGATCCTTCATGCTGTGCACAGCACAGTCGATCTTGCCGTCGAGCAACTCTTGGTCCAGCTCCTGCGTGAACAGGCCCTTGGTTCCGATCGCGGGCAGCGGTGTGGTTTGATCGCGGTCGCCGGTGGTTCGGATGACCTTGATTTCGATGGCCATTCTCGTGTGTGCTTCTCTCAAGCGGTCCGCGACCCATTCCGTCTGTGTCCGAGCCAGCTTGCTGCCACGAGTGCCGATAAGCAGCCTTTTCATGTCGGTAGCATATGCTGATATAATGCAGTCTCGCAAGTAATGGCACGGCAATGGCCATTTCCTTTGGCGGTGATGTGCGGTGAATCGACGGAACTGCGAATATGTCGTAATTGGCGGCGGCGTGAGCGGGTTGGCCACTGCTTGGTACCTCAGTAAAGCCGGCCGCGATGTCCGTTTGCTGGAGAAGAATCCTGCCGTCGGCGGATGCATGCGCACGCTCCACCAGGATGGCTTTCTGTTAGAGCAGGGTCCTTTCAACGTGCTGGTTCGCGATCCCGCCTTCGAGCAGTTGCTCGGCGACCTCGGAGATGACATCGAAGTGGAACCGGCGGGTCCGGACGCCAAGATGCGGTATTTGTATCTTGGCGGACGGCTGGTGCCGCTGCCGTCGGGTCCGGCGTCGCTCCTCACCAGTCGCTTTCTCTCCACGATGGGTAAGATGCGACTGCTTGCGGAACCGATTTGTGCGCGCCTTCCGAAGGGCGATGATCCAACGATCGGAGAATTCGCGACCCGGCATTTTGGAGCCGAATTCGCGCAGAACGTGCTCGGTGCGTTCGTCACCGGCGTTTTCGGCGGCGACGCGGATCGCCTGAGTCTCAAGGCCTGCTTTCCATCCCTTGGCAGGTTGGATCGTGAGTACCGTTCGCTGTTCTTGCACGGATTGAGTGTTCCAATCCGCCGTATCGGCAAGCCGAAAAATCCGCGCCGCCGATGGAAAGGCTTGATCAATTTCGTCGGTGGGTTAGGGGCAGTGTCGGACGCGATCGCCCGAGGCCTGGGCAATGCAGTGAGCACGAATTGCGAAGTGACTTCGATTGAACATCGCAGCGAAGGCTACTGTGTCACGTACAGCGCGTCGGGTGTTTCGCAAAGTCTCGATACGCGGCATGTGGTCTTGGCCACTCCGATCGGACAGGCGATTGGTCTTCTGGAATCCATGGCGGGCGAACGAGCCGGCCAGATCGGGGCGTTGCTCGCTTCGGTTGAAAGCGTGCCTCTAGTCGTTCTGAACTTGGGATTCCGGAGAGAAGATATTGGGCATGATTTGAAGGGTTTTGGATTCCTCGTGCCTCCCACGGAAGAGGGGCTCTCATTTCTGGGCGTACTATGGGCGAGTTCGATTTTCCCGAGCCATGCCCCGCCGGATCGCCATCTTCTCCGCGTGTTTGCCGGCGGCGCGAAGCGGCCGGAATTGGCACAGAAGAACGATGGTGAACTGGTCGCTCTGGCGATGGACGAATTGCGGGATTTGCTCGAATTGCGTGGCGATCCCGTGTTGGTGAACTCTTGCCGCCATGCGCACGCCGTACCGCAATACTATCCAGGCCACACGGAGATGGTGCGGTGCATCCGAGCGCAACTGTCCTCTGTCCCGAATCTGCATTTGGTCGGCAACTATTTGGAGGGTGTGTCGATCAACGATTGTGTGCGGCAGGCGCGCGAGACAGTACAGAAGATGGTCGCACTGCCAACTGAAGCGGATGCCCGGTCAGGCGGTTAGCGCCAATCGTGTCTCTTTGCAAATATCGACGACGAGTCGCACGTTCTCGAACGGCGTTTCGCGGAGCAGTCCGTGGCTTAGGTTCAGGATGTGCCCCTGATGGTTGCCGGCTGCGATGCAGCTCCGCACAGCCTGCTCGATCTCACGCGTTGTGCCGCACGCCAGCAGGCGGTTGTCGAGATTGCCCTGAAATGCGACGTGTTGCCCATGTGTGCGGGCCGCTGATTCGAGATCAACGCACGTTCCTACGCTCAACACATCCGCACCGCTCCGCACCATCAGGTTGACGTTCGGTTGTTCCTTGGCGAAGAGAATTCTCGGTACGCTGCCAGCGAGTTCGTCGAATATTCGGACATGGTAGGGATGGGCGAATTCTCGATACTCCGCGGGCGTCAGCAGGTCCGCCATCGATTCAAACAACTGGATTGCGTGAACACCGTTCTTGATTTGGTAGCTGAGATAGCGGATGGTCATATCGGCGAGCTTGTCGAGCAATTCGTGTAACAAGGCTGGTTGTTCACGCATGAGGCCACGGCTGGTCGTCGCGCGATCGCCGGGGCTCTTGCCTTCGAGCAGGAAGAATGCGAGGGTCAACGGCGCGCCGGCAAAGCCCAGGATGGGCAGGTCGCCGCCGATTGCGCGTCCAAGCTGCTGCAAAGTGCAGCCTACAAAGGGCAATTCCTCCTCCGGCTCGTACAGTCGCAATGCGTCAATCTGGGATTCCGTGCGGATTGGATTGCGCAAGACAGGCCCGGGATGGAATTCAAAATGCGCCCCCATCGGCGAAAGCAGAGTGAGGATGTCCTGGAACATGATGATCGCGTCGACGCCGATTCGTGCGGGCAGCAGTGAGATTTCGGTGGCCAGTTCCGCGTGCCGGAAAAGGTCGTGGAGTGCCAGACCACACTTTTCACGCAGTTTGACGTATTCCGGGTCGGATCGGCCGGCTTGGCGCATGAACCACACGGGTGTCCGCTCCGTCCGTTCACGCCGGGCGGCCCGCAACAGCAAGTCGTTCTTGGGAAGCGTGCAGTCCATCTACGCGTTGGCCGAGAAGTAGTCCCGGTCTCCTGTTCGATAAGCGTCCGGCCTGAGATAAACATCAAACACCGCAGCGACGTTCCGCATCAATACGCGGCCGAGTGGGAAAGTGATCTCGATTCGACCGTCCGGCTCGATCCGTACCAGGCCGTCATCTTCAAGTTCTTCAAGCACTTGCAGCTCTCGAACGAAATAGTCCCGAAATGAAATCCCAAAACGATTCTCCAAGAGTTCGGGTCTGATCTGGGCATCGCAGTAAATCTGATTCATCACAGCCTGACGGATAATGTCATCGTCGGTCAGCCTCTTGCCGCGCACCACGGACCATTGATTTTCCGCAGCACATCTCTGATACTCCTCCACATCCTTGGCGTTCTGTGCGAAGCCGACCTCCAGAAAGTGGCTGATCGAAGATGCGCCGATGCCGACAAGGTCCAGGCCACCGCCGGTGGTCATGCCCTGAAAATTCCTCTGTAGCGTGCCACTCTCCGAAGCCTGCGCAAGCATTTCGTCGGCCTTTGCGAAATGATCCAGGCCGACGAACTCGTAGCCGGCCTGCGTGAAGAGTCGGTGACCGAGAAGAAACATCCCCAGTTTGGTTTCACTGTCGGGCAACTTGGTGTGGTCCATGCCCC
>JACZTW010000069.1 GCA_022573485.1 Planctomycetota bacterium | reverse complement strand
CGCGATCACCTTGAAATATGTCCGGACGAAAACGAGGCCGACCCACACCCTGGCGGATCGGGGGAATCGAATCCAACAAGGGGATGGCTACCTGGCCGTCGCTGACGTTGGCGGGCGTGGTGATCAATGTCAACGGAATGCCTTGGGCATCGGTAATCAAATGGCGTTTGCAGCCGTTCTTCGCTCGATCCGTGGGGTTCGGCCCGGTGTGGACCCCCCAAAAACCGCACGAACACTGGCGCTGTCGATGATCGCATTCGAGAAGTCCACGCGTCCTTTGCGTCCCAGCGCGTTGAGAATGTTTTGCCAGATCGCAGGCCAAACACCGGCATCGGTCCAGGCTCGAAATCGACGCCAGCAGGTGCTGCCGTCGCCGCAGCCCAACTCTGCCGGTAGGTCATTCCAGATGCAACCGGTTCGCAAAACAAAGATAATACCGACCAGGCAGCGACGGTCTGGAATGCGTGGCCGTCCGCCTTTGGGTTTCGGGGGTTCCGGTGGAAGTAAGGGTTGGATTCGTTCCCACAGTTCATCGCTTAACCATTGTCGAGCCATCGGTTTATCCTCCATGATTGTGCCGGTGGTTCAAATATCGTCATCTAACGCTGTTCAACTTCAAGGTTTTGCAATAGCTCCTAAGGCTCTACGTCTGCTGTGGTAATTGTGCCGCAAAGCCCTCACTCTTCCGGATTGACGGCAACAACTAATCATCGCTTAACTCCAGCACGTCGATCTATTGATTACAGTGTGATAGCACGATTGTGCGCGGCGAAGTTCGCCCTACGGAACTAATGGAAGCGGCCAAGTGGGTACCTCCACGGAAACAAGAGCAGATTTGTCGCCATTCAAGTTGACGGCCGGCAGACCCATCTTGTGCATCGATGATGAGGCCACGCTGCTGATGCTCATGACGCGGTTTCTGAGTCGTGCGGGCTTCTCCTCGATCGTCGCCGCCACCGGGATAGAAGCGCTCGAAGTGCTCAAGCACCAGAAACCCGCACTGATCCTGCTGGATCTGCAAATGCCGGAGATGGACGGATTCAGCTTCTTGGCTCACCTCCGTAACAACTCCGAGATGAAGGACGTGCCCGTCGTTCTCCAAACAGCCAATGTCACCAAGCAGAATATTCTCAAATCGATGAAGCTGGGCATCAGCAGCGCTCTGGCCAAGCCCTATGACCACAACACGCTGATTGAGAAGGTGCAGCAAACTCTGATAAGCTGCCGGGAGAAGTCGGATACGCCAGCCACACCGCCTGTGGACGACGCCCCGCCGACTGACGAACCTGCCAAGCCTCAGGGCCCCTCGGGTAAAGGCGCCATGAGCGCGGTGGACCTCGACAAGTTCATCGAACAATCCGTGCAGAGCAAGGCACTGCCTTTCACCGTCACCGAAGTGCAGGCCGTCATCGACAGCTCCGAGAGTGACTCCGCAGAATTGATCGAGGTGATTCGGCAAGACCCCGTGCTGTCCGGTGCCATCGTCCGTGTGGCCAATTCTGTCGAATACAGTCGCGGCAAGACGCGCAACCTGGATGAAGCCGTCACCGCGTTGGGTTTCGGACAGGTGGGCAAGCTCACCGCACAGCTCGGCATGCTCGAATTGGCAGACCCCAAAAGTCAGCCCGGAAAGTTCTCATGCTATAACTACTGGATGCACACCATCGTGACCGCGAATCTCGCGGAACGCTTCGCGAACATCACCGGGCTGTGCGAGGCCAGTACGGCCCTGGTCGCCGGTTTGCTGCACGACCTGAGCATGGCCACCGTGGCCCAGATCAGGCCGGACCTGATGATCGACCTGACCAACGCAGCCTCGGCCGACCCCGGGCAGTTTCAACACGATGAGAAGTCCATACTGGGATGGAGTTTCGCACAGATCGGCGAAAAGCTGATGTTCAAGTGGGAAGTGCCGGAACTCATCTGTCAGGCCGTCGGCCACCACACGGATGTCAAAGAAGGCATCGAACAACTTTCCGGCGAATCCCGAGATTTGACGCTCATCATCAAGGCTTGCGACATTCTCGCCCATGCAGCCCTTACTGATCCGCTGCAAAATTACCCCATTCTGCTTGGCGCCGACGCGATGGAGATGCTGCTCAAGAAATCGAACATCAATCAGGAAGCAGTCAACCGAGAGGTCAACGCCGTCGTGCGTGAGGCCGAGACACTGGCCATGTGCAATTTCGAACCGGAGCAGACCCCTGCCAAGCTCATCACGAAGACCATGGACGCCGTTGCCGTCGTTCGTCCTGAAAAGATGCCCGCTTCGCCCTTGAACGTCTTTCTGGAAAAGGCAGCCAACCGCGTCATTTGCTTCCGCACAGTCAACGACGTCACTCGGGAGAAGTGGAGTGCGATCTACTTTGACGGCGCGATCGGGGGCATGCGTTTTGCGGACCGCAGCATGAGGGATTTCAGCACGCGAACGGATCTCCAGGAGTTCCCGACCTTCTGCCTGGCAACGGTAGATGCAATGAACACGCTCAAAGGCGCCTACGGCCACCTGCCCGCCAAGCTCGTCACCGCACCCTGCTGGGCGCGCGAACTCTTGCCGGGCTGAGGCGAATCCCCACACCTGCGTGCCGCCGACGCGTACCGCGCTTTCATCCCCCCGGGCGCCGCCGCAGACCGAAGCGGACCAGGCACAGGCCCATCAGAGTGACCATGCCGATCGAAAACGATTGCATGCCGCAAGGCGTATCGAGTGTCAGAATGTTGTTCAAGATCACCGTGCCCTGAACCCGAACCGTGCCCAGTGCAGTATTATCCACTGCGGATGGATTATCGGCGCTGAAATTGAAGTCGCCGAGAAGAGTGCTGTCCGCCTGCTCGGTGAACGAAATCGTACCCTCATTCGAACTCCAGAACGGGCCGAGCATATCCTCGCCGGCCACCTCTCTCTCGAGATCCACTTCCTGGTACACCGCCGGCGCCAATCGTATTTCGAGATCGATTCCCGCGCGCTCCAGGCTGATCGGCATGTCGAGTGGAAGTTCCTCCGTGGGCACTTCGAGCGTGAACAGCACTCTCGGCTTGGGCATGCCGCCGTCATCTTCCGTGATGATGATGGTGATCAAAAACGTCCCTGCGGTGGCGCCCGCTTCGACGCCGACAATTCGGCAATCGCTGGTGATGAAATCCATTCCCGCAGCGTTGGCATCGACGCTCTCGATCGTCACGGCCCCACAATCGTCAATGGGGATGTCTACCGGCCGAGTGCAACCGATGTGGCCGAGAAGGCCCACCGTAACGCCGGCCAAGCAGATCCTTGCCCACACGTACTTCATATTGGTGCAAGCCCTACCCATCAAATGTCTCCAGAAACAGATGATTTTGTGTGTCGTCTCGCGGGTAATATCGACCAGACGCACCGAAAAAGTTGCCCGTTAGCTGCGCTCGCCGCAGATTCCCGTGAAAACCAGCCGTCTCCCACGTCCTCCCTAAGAATTGCCCACACTCGGCTTGGAATCACCGACCGCAGCAGACAAGGAGCCGCAGGCTTCCCTTCGGGTCTGAGCCTCAGGGTCGAAGACAGCCTGCGCGAATGCTCAGTAACCGGAAGCCTCCGCCATGCTAGTCGAACCCCGGCACGATACCCGTATCCAGGCTGCTCCACAGATACCAGCAGGCCACACTGCGATAGGGGCGAAATTTCTCGCCGGCCCGAATCAGCCGATCGCGCTTGGCGGTCATGGGAATGCGATACGATTTCTTCAGGGCGTGCCGTAGGCCCAGGTCATCCACGGGCCAGACGTCCGGCCTTTGCAGCGTGAATATCAGAATCATCTCGGCGGTCCACACGCCCACGCCGCGAATGTCCACCAGTTGCTCGATCGCTTCCTCATCGGACAGGCGGGCCAGCCGGCGCGGTTTGAGCCGACCGTTCAGGAAATGATCGCACACGCTGCGGACGTACGTCACCTTCTGGCGCGACAGGCCCGCCCCGCGCAATTGCTGATCCGTCACCGCGATGATTGCCTTAGGACTCAGTCGGCGGCGCGGGCACAGATCCAGCACGCGCCCGCTGATGGTGCGGGCCGCCTTCATCGAGAGCTGCTGATGAACGATCGAATGAATCAATGCTTGGAAAGCGTTTGCGACCACGCCGGGCTTGAACGGCCCGACCTTCTTGATGATCTGCGCCATGCGGTCGTCCGCCGCCGACAGCGCCCGCTTCGCTTTGCGTACAAACGTGGCGTCTTTATACAAACCCATATTGCCTGCCAATCGCGAACGATAGCGGCCGGCCCCCGTGTCGGCCGTGCCGTGTGCCACTGCTCTTGAGCAGTGCGATCGTGTGTCACGGCCGTGTCGGCGGTGCTCTGGAGTCGGTCAGCACGGCACACAGAGCCGTGGCACACTGCCCACATCGCTCCCGATCGAACCGAACTACGAACGCGAATCGCCCGGCACCAACTTCTGAGCCGCGTCCTTCGGCAACGCGAACTTGTTGTACAACAGGAAAGCCACCGCCGTCAGCAGCATGATCCCGCCGAACGCCGCCCACATCAAATCAGGCCGGTTCATGTCGTAGGCCAGCCTGGACATCAACTCACCTTTGAGGATGCCGGCGAAGACGTTGCCGAGTGCAACCGCGATGAAGTAGTAACCCATGTACAGCGCTTTTTTCGCCGCCGGTGCAATGCGCCCGACATATTCCTGGCTGGTCGGGCTGGCCATCATCTCGCCGAACGAGAAAACGAAGATGCCACCCGCCACAATCCAAATCAGGCCCCCCGTACTGATCAAGCCTTCCGCACCGGCGAAGGTCGATAGCCCGACACCCACTGCTGCAATCAACATGCCCACGATCATGGTCGTGAACCTGTGGAACCTCCCCATCAAGAGCGAAATCAAGACCTGGAAAAGCACGATCGCGCCGGCATTGATGTTCACTATGTATTCCGGGTTGACCTGCCTGCCCGCAATAATGATTTGATTGGCCACTTCGTTGGCCCGGACTTTCTCAGCAGCGGCATCGATCAGAGACGAAGTGTCATCGAAATCCTCGAGCAGCAGCCTGGCCATTTGGATCGGGAGCAGGGTCATTCCCTGCTCGCGCAAAGGGGGCTGGGCGGCTTCGAATTGCTTTTTCATCTTCTTGAGAAGAGCCGGTGCCTCTATGTTGTCCGTTGACTCCGCCATCGCTCGCTTTGCGGCCGCGAGCTGTTCAACAGTTTCTCCGAGGAACTTCAACTGTTCGGCGCTGACCTGCGGTTCCATGGCCAGGTACGGTTGCAGCGCCGAAGGCGAGATGCGCACTTTGCTGTGCAGGAGCTTCTCGGAAGAACTCTCCTTGGCTTCGCGCTCCAGTTGTTCACGCCAGTCTGTGCCCAGTTCCGCCTGTGCGACTGCGAATATCTGCTCGATTTGCGAATCTTCCAACGACAAGATCATTTCACCGAAAGCCGCCACGGGGTCGTGATCCTCTTCCTTCAATTCCATCGCGGCGTCGATAGCGTCCCGGAGCGCCACCGGCGCGGCCTCCAATAACTGGTCAAAGCGCTCCCGCGGAATGGCAGACAGCAAGGCACGCTGATCTCCGCTTAGGGCGTCTTTGAGCGTTTGCACCTTGGCGATAAGCTCATCTCGTTCAGAGGGGCTAACCGTCGCCAGCTTGCTCGTGAGTCCTTCATCGGGATTATTCGGATCGACCACTCCGAAGAGCCACTCATAAGCCGCTGTGGTTTCGAGCCACCTTGCCTTCTCGACCAGCGGCCGAGTTTCAGTGAAGTCCCGAAGGTACTCCGGCATGGTGTAGAAGATCTGGTTAAAAGAAGTCCAGAACCCGGACATGATTAGCAAGAACAACGCGAATCGCCAATTACTGCAGTGCATCCTCTTGAACAGAAAGATTCTCCCCTTCGAGGCGGGCTGGGCCGGGTCGCCGCTGCCGGGCGGCAAGATCATGTCCCAAACAAAATTCAATACCAGCCAGCCAGGGATGAAGAACAGGCAATGTCCACGTGAAATGCGCAAACCACCAGACGTTGAGGTTGGCGAACATCAAGGCGAACACTACTGTAAACACAGTAATGAAAAAACGCATGTTGCCGAGCACTTCGACCATGTTGTCCCCGACTTGGCGTAGGGATCGCTTCTCTTGTTCTGCGCCTGGTACGGCCGGCTCCTTGTAGAAAAACAAGACAATGAGCAAATTCAGTGCCGACCATGCGGAGCAGGCCATAAAGACGTACTCCCAACCCTTGCCTCGAACGAGGCCGGCCACGATCGGCCCCGCAAAGCCGCCGACGTTGACCATCATGTAGAAAATGCCGAAACCTGTGGCAGAGTTGGATTCATTGGTCGTCCGCGCGACCGTCCCGACAACCACAGGCTTGAAGATGGCCGCACCGACGGCCACGAACATGAACGCCATGAAAAAAGTGGGCACTGTGTGAAATTGCCCCAGCAAATAGTAGGAGACCATCATCACCAAATAGGCAATGATGAACATCTTCTTGTAGCCATAACGATCCGCCAAGGCGCCGGTCACCACGGGCAACAGATAAAGGAAAAATGGCACGATGCCCTGCAGCGCCCCCGCCAACTCTGTAGAGAAACCAAGCCCTCCGGTCGCCACGCTGCCCGTCACATACACCGCCATGACGGTGAACCACCCGTACCACGCCATGCGCTCGAAGATTTCCATGGTGTTGGCGACCCAGAATGCCTTTGGGTAGCTCTTGACTTGCTCAGCGAAGCTGGGTTTAGTTTCCGTCATTGGGTCGAACTCCTGTTCTTTGGAGGAGGATGCGATAGGGCCTCGGGCCCGGTGAGGCCGGTCGGCGGTCTGGGCGGGAATCTACCACACCGCAGGGCATCTGCAAAGTCCGGCACCAATGGCGCTGCCGCGCGGGCTCAGCGCTCCTCGGTTTCGGGCCTCAGGCCCCACTTCCCCGAAAGCAATTCACTCGGCCCGTGGCTTGCCGCTTAGCAGCACCGCCGATCCCGCAATCGGTCCGCGGATTCGGATCACACGCTCGCCCCGCGCAAAGAAAACGCCCTCGACAAGTCGAGGGCGTTTGGTAAATCAGAAAAAAGTCCCGCGCGGCTACCACGCAAAGTGGCTGAACGCTTTGTTGGCGTCGGCCATACGGTGAACATTGTCACGGACGGTCATGGCGGCGCCTTCGCGCTTGAACGCGTCCATCAGCTCCTTGGCCAGCTTCTCGCAGGTCGGCTTGCCCTTGACCTTGCGCACCGCCTCCAGAATCCAGCGAATCGACAGCGACTGCTGCCGCTTGCGGTTCACCGGCCGGGGCACTTGATAGTTCGAGCCGCCCACGCGCTTGGAACGAACTTCGATGTTCGGCCTGACGTTTTCCACCGCCGCCTCGAAAACCTCGAAGGGCGTCTTGTCCTTGATGCGCTTGCTGATGATGTCCAGCGCATCATAAAAGACGCGGTTGGCCGTGCTCTTCTTGCCGTCCCACATCAGACAGTTGACGAACTTGCTGACCAGCAAGCTCTTGAATTGCGGGTCCGGCTTGAGCTGTTCCTTCGATTTTGTGTACTTGTTCGGCATCGTTCGCTCGTTTTCCTCTTGCTAGATCAAGATTCCTCGGTGTCGGTGCCAGCCATAACCCGGCAACACATTATACACACGCCTCAAATCCGCTGCAACTCCCCGTAGCGGCCGACCTCTGTGTCGGCCGTTTCGCAGACGGTCGGCACGGAGGCCGACCGCTACAATCACTCGCACGAAACTACCGCCACACCTTTCGGCACGCCGGCCCAAGCATGGAACCCGCCGCCACCACCAGACCGCACTTCAGAACCGCCCCGAGCCAGAACGGCAAGAGGCCCTGCTCAAGGGCTGTCCAGACGCTGCCGGTCGAAATAGCCAACCAGCCCACGCCCAGGGTGAAAATCAAAATCGTGCCCACGGCAGCCGCCGCAAGCGTGGGCTTCAAACCGCTCGACCGGGCCGTCAGCCGACCCACGACGATGGGAACGATCACAAAACCGAGCAAGTATCCGCCGGTGGCGCCAAAGACATATTGCGGCCCCGCGCCGGAATCGGCAAACACCGGAACACCGGCCAGCCCGATCGCCAGATAGAGCAACTGGCTGAAAGCGCCCAATCGTGCGCCCAGCGCCACGCCTGCAAACAAGACCACCGCCGTTTGCAGCGTCATCGGCACGGGCGTGCCGGGCAGCGGAACTCGGACCATGGCGCCCAGGATCGTCAACAGGCAAAACAACCCGACGCCGACACCGGCCACAACCGCCCTCGACTTCGGCGGAGCGATGGCGAGGGAGCCGGGCATCAAATCGATCTGCTGCGTATGTTTCACCATTTCGTCAACTCGAACGAGCCGTACGCTTTAGCTTACGCGGGTGGCGTTCTCCTCGCCGGTGGATCCGCGTGGGCTCCCGACAAGTCGGGACTGGTTCCGCCCACGGCTCGTTGTTTTTTGTCAGTGGCGTCGCGTCGTGATGCTTCGTTACTTGCGTCGCTTCACGCCGTACTTGGATCGGCCTCGGTTGCGCGGGCGGTTTTCCTTGTCACCTTCGACGGCAGCGCAGTCCAGCGTGCCGCGAATCACGTGATAGCGCACGCCCGGCAGGTCTTTCACTCTGCCGCCGCGAATCAGCACGATGGAGTGCTCTTGCAGGTTGTGATCGATGCCGCCGATGTAGGTGGTCACTTCCTTGCCGTTGGTCAGCCGCACACGGGCGACTTTGCGCAGCGCGGAGTTCGGCTTCTTGGGTGTCTGGGTCTTGACGATCAGGCACACGCCGCGCTTCTGCGGGCAGCCCTCGATGTCGCGCACCTTACTCTTCTTGATGACCTTACGTCGGCCCTTGCGAACCAATTGATTGACAGTCGGCATCGAATCTCCTCAAAACTCAATCGCGGCCCCGCAAGACAAGGAGCCGCAGTCCTTGACACACAGGTGTCAAGGATCAGCCTGCGCGAACGCCCAACGGAGCGCTCCCGATCCCACGAGCGGAGTGCCACTGGCGGCTTGTCTGCCCTGCCAAGGTGAATTAAGCATTGTAGCGACCTCCGCCCCCTTTGCAAACCCCCTATTCCGCCCATCTCTGGCGGTCGCCAATGGTGACCTGAAGGCCCGGAGGCGAAGACCGGCATAGTTCAGCGTTTTGAGCGGTGCCGAACACGCGCCTTGCCGTATGGGAAGCGGTTCCAAGCAGATGATATGGACAGGATCACAAAAGACGATCGTCTCCGGCTTCTTGGCCCGAGCATTGAAGGTCGCCACGGCGAGGATGGTGCGGGATATCAGCATCATCTCGGGATGCCGGACTTCCAGCGACGCGCCGTCGGACATGCACAGCCGAAAAGGCACGAACGGTCGTTGTCGCAATTGCTTCTCGATTTCGCCGGTTCGCAAGTTGCTCCATTGTAGGCTGCGAAGTATAGATTCACAAGAGGGTGCGGCAGGGAGCGGTCAACCGTCAGCATCACTCATTGAACTCCGCAACTCCTCAATTCCCGAACTCTCAAACGCGCTCCCACACTCCGGACAGCGCTCCTCTGATCCGCGCAAATCGTAGCCGCATTCCAAGCACAGCCCGAGTTTCTTACGTCTGCGACGGCGGTTGTGAAGGGGAACAAATGCAGTAGAGATAGCAGTACCACCCACACCATAAACCAAGAGGTTGCCCACCGCTAGAAGTCCAAGATTAGGATCATCAACGCCATAAACGTCATTTTGTTCGATCCCAAGAACATAACATATCAATAAAATGGCTGGATAAGAAAGAACGGCGCCGAACAAACACGAGAGAGAGAACAGCGTGACGCCAGCTCCGCAGGCGAGGCCAACGCTGGCTCCCAGTTTGAGTGACTGTGGGAATGAGCTGTTAGTCCTACGCCTCTCCTCCGAGGCAAGCGAGACGGCCCATGCAAGCAGGAACAACAGGACTGGGACCAAGATTACGAATTGCAGTTCGCCCGACACTACAACGCTGAGGAACAGCAGGCCGATGAGGGAGAGGATTGTCAGGGTCTTGCGAATCATGAGAACAGCAGCAAGCAGTAAGTCGTAAGCAGCAAGGTCGCCCGGCGACTTCTCTCTATATAGCCGGCCGCATGCGGCCGGGAGCGCTGAGCAGTCAGCTTCGGCGTCCCAACCGGTTTGCGGCCCTCCGAACGCGACTCCTCGCCAGAGTATTGTACCCGAATCCCAAACCCCGCCGGAGTGGCCCGCTGAATTCTTCAGTAACGATCGACGGGGCGGCGTCTGCTAAACGACGAAGTCAAATCGGAGCGGCCTGCCGTTGGCCTGCCGTTTGGCGACCGTGGCGCTGGATTTGCTCCGCAACGCCGCTGCCGATACAAGCTGAGGCATGAGCGATGCGGGTACACTTTGGGGCATGAGCGACGCGGGCATCGGACAACTGTGCGCCTTGCTGACGGCGGTGACGTGGGCGTCGTCGATGGTGCTGTTCAAACGTAGCGGCGAGACGATTCCGCCGCTGGCGCTCAATGCCTTCAAGAACGTCGTGGGTTTGACTTTGCTGATCATCACGCTGGGGGTGGCGGGCGCGCCCGTCGCTGAGCTTCGAGGTCATACAGGTAGAGAGGTTCTCATCCTCCTGCTGAGCGGGTTCATCGGCATCGCCGTCGCGGACACTTTGTTCTTCTATGCCTTGAATCAAGTCGGCGTGGGCATCCAGTCGATCGTCGATTGTCTCTACAGCCCGCTGGTGATTCTGTTTGCGTGGCTGCTGCTTCAGGAGCGCCTGACCATCTCGGACTATATCGGTGCGACGTTCGTGCTCTCGGGGGTGGCCATCTCGACACGGCACCAAGTGCCGCCCGACCGCACGCGGCGGCAACTCGTGAAAGGCATCCTCGTCGGTGGAAGTGCGATGGCCTTGATGGCCGGCGCCATCGTGATGGCCAAGCCGGTCCTGTCCGGCGTCGAGGTGGCGGGCCAACCGAAGAGTGAAGGCTTCCCGCTCATTTGGGCAACGATGTTGCGCATGATCGCGGGCACGCTGCCGCTGCTGGGCTGGGGCTGGCTCACACGCCGCCGGGCGCTGGTCGCTGCCTTTCGGCCCAGTGCGGCCTGGAAGTTCGCCCTGCCGGCTTCGGTCCTGGGCGCCTACGTGAGCATGATCCTGTGGATCGCGGGGTTCAAGTACGCCCAGGCCGGTAAAGCCGCCGTGCTGAACCAGACTTCGTCGATCATCGCGATCCTCTTGGCTGCGATTTTCCTGAAAGAGCAACTCACGCGACGCAAGATGTTGGCGATCACGCTCTCGATGATCGGCGTGGTGATCGTCTGCATTCGGCGATTCGGTCCTCGCGCCACTCTTGAAGTCCTGAGCCGTGGCCTTTAGGCCGTACGTGTTTAGTGCAGCGCCAAACCCAGCCTTGGACGTCCTTGAGCCGAGCCCTTCAGGGTCGCCGCCGAGGCGGGTCCGCAAGCAGCATCCGATAAACGTGCATTGATCCTAATGGCGTATTGTATGGTCGCTGCGCCGCCAACCGCCGTGCCGCACGCGTTGGCACTCCTGCCAACCGGCCTACCAGGCGCAGTATTCGCTTGATGGGATCGCCGGAGTTTCGTACACTCCATCCGTCACTCCATTGGTACTGGAAAGCATTTATGTACAGGCGAACGACGATGAATTCGATAGTGCCTCGAGAAGACCACCAACAGCGTGGCGCCCAACTCAGCTAGCTCCGCGGATCGGCGTATCGACTGGCGAGATTTCATTTGCAACGACCGATTTCGGAGGTGACACACAACGATGTCCGTTTCAGACAAGACACACGTTCTCATCATGGGCGCCGCCGGGCGCGACTTTCACGATTTCAACGTCTATTGGAAAAACCGAGACGACGTCGAGGTGGTCTGCTTTACCGCCACGCAGATTCCCAATATCGAAGGCCGGGTTTATCCGCCCGAACTTTCGGGTCCGCGATATCCCGACGGCATCCAAATTCACCCGGAAGACGATCTCGAGCGGCTGATCAAAGAGCACAACGTCGATGTAGTCACGCTGGCCTATTCCGACTTGCCGCACGAGTTCGTCATGCACCAGGGAGCGCGCGTCAATGCCGCCGGAGCTGACTTTTGCCTGCTCAGCCCCGAACACACCATGATCCCGAGCAACAAGCCGGTGATCGCAGTCTGCGCTGTACGTACGGGTTGCGGCAAGAGCCAGACTTCGCGGCGCGTGTCGCAGATTTTGAAAGACCTGGGCAAGAAGGTGGCCGTCATCCGGCACCCCATGCCCTACGGCGATTTGACCAAGCAAATTTGCCAGCGCTTCGCCACGCTCGAAGACATGGACAAACACGAATGCACCATCGAGGAGCGTGAGGAATACGAACCGCACATCCGCGCGGGCAGCATTGTGTTCGCCGGCATCGACTACGAAGAGATTCTGCGCCAAGCCGAAAAAGAGGCCGATGTCATCCTGTGGGACGGCGGGAACAACGACACGCCGTTTTACAAACCGAACCTGCACATCACGGTGGCCGATCCGCATCGGCCGGGGCATGAGTTGCGTTACTATCCCGGCGAGACCAACCTGCGGATGGCCGACGTGATCGTGGTCAACAAGGTCGGGACAGCCGATCCAAAGAACGTCCAGACCGTGCTGGCCAACATCAAGACGGCGAACCCGAACGCGACCGTGGTGCAGGCCAATTCGCCAGTCAGCGTAGCCGACTCCGATGGCGTTAAGGGCAAGCGCGTGCTGGTCATCGAAGACGGGCCGACGCTGACGCACGGCGAAATGCCCTACGGCGCGGGCCACGTAGCCGCCCGCCAGTTCGGGGCTGCCGAGATCGTCGATCCTCGGCCGTTCGCGCAGGGGTCCATCAAGGCGACGTTCGAGAAGTACCGCCATGTGACGAATGTCCTGCCGGCGATGGGTTACAGCGACACGCAGGTGGCGGAACTGGAGGCGACGATTGACGCCACGCCGTGCGATTTGGTGCTGGTGGCCACGCCGATCGACCTCGGCCGAATCCTCAAAATCAACAAGCCCGCCACCCGCGTGCTCTACGAACTCGACGAACTGGACAAATCCCTGCTGCCCGATGCGATCGCGAAGGCAGTGAAGGGCGCGTAGATCTGGTTGGTCTGAAGAGACGCATGCGCTCTGTCCCGAAGGGACAGTTGAAAATAGCCCAGCGATTCATCGCTGGGTTCCAATCGAAAGTAAACAACAAAGTCCCGTAGGGACGGCTGAGATTTCAGTCGTCCGTGCGGGACACTCTTTGTGTTCCAAGCACAGAGATCTACGGCATTACGATCGAGCGCATCTGCTAAACGACGAAGTCCAGTCGAGCGACGCTTCCGTTCGCTTGCCTCTTGGCGATTCAACGGGGCGGCGGTGACGTCGCTCCGTCACGAAGTCCGCGCGGGCTCAAAGCCCGCGGCTCGTTCAATAGGGCGCCCGAACTACTGCTCGATGTCGTGGGTGTCGATGTCCAGCGGGGTGTGATGGTGTTCGGAGGGTTTCGGTTCGGTCATGATCTTCCAGAAGCAAAACGCGCACAGCGCGCACACCAAGCCGATGCAGCCGATGAGCATGAACCAGCCGCTCGCATTCAAGCCCGGTGCCTGCGCCAAAAACGTGAACAACTCGCTCATATGCCCTCCCGCGCTTCCGACTGCGCCAGCATTTGCCCGATTCGATTGCGGCAGGCAATGTCGCTGAGCGCGTAGATCAAAATGAACATGCCGCCAACGCATACGAACACAAAAGCAGCCACCATTGCTTGCTTCTCGGCGC
>JACZTW010000068.1 GCA_022573485.1 Planctomycetota bacterium | reverse complement strand
AGGGGCTGTCGCTACGGCAGCCCCTCTCTCGGGCGGACTACGAACCGGCCAGCGCCACCTAGAAATCCAGGTAGAAGAGTAAGTCTTTCGGGAGCACAACCCGTGCTGCTTTTCGGATCCGTTCTGCCATTTCCATGAGCCGCCCTCCTTCACACCGTTCAATAGTTTCGATGCTTTGGACGCGGGAAAGATACGCTTCTGCTACCGCCGCACATCCTAAGCGCGCATCCATCACGGAAGCCTGGGGCCTTGCGATCAGACCGCCTCTGGCGTCAGTCGGGGCGTGCTCCCTCGAAAAGAAGGCCCTCGGGGCCGCAGCAGTGCTACCCCGAGGGCTAAGGGACAGGGGGAAGGTTCCCTAGGCGACAGATTCTTCCCCCTTGCCGGCATGTTCGCTTGGTCTCGGCAGCGCTTCAACCGGCAGATGTCACAAAGCCCCGGAACAAACGGCGGATGGTGGTTCGGCGGAGTACGCTAGCGTGAGAGTCGGGCCCGGCTGGGGAAACCTTCGCGCGGAAGGGAGAACCCCCGCTGATCCGGCCCCGTCGAATTGGCTGAGGGTGACTCAGGAGGAGAACGATGGCAGTGACGCTCGTGGCGGATGATGAGTTCGCATCGGCATATCTGAGAAGCGGCCGGGTCAAGATTCCCGGTGTCGAGGTCGTCCCGGAGAGCTCCGGCAGGATGTACCTTCAGGCGCTGAACGACCCGCCGTACGACGTTATGGTCGTGCCGCTGACTAACCTCGTGATCGCCAAAGACCTGGGCCGGCCGCTCACGGGCATACCGGTGTTTCCGGACATGTTTTTTCCACACACTGGTCCTCGCGTGAACAAGAGCTCGGGCATCCAGGAGCCGAAGGACCTCGAGGGCAAGCGGGTGGGGCTTCAGGAATACCGCCAGTCGGCGGCGCTGTGGATCCGCGGCATCCTGCGCGACGAGCACGGCGTGGATACGGATTCCATCCACTGGGTCGAGGGCGGCGTCAACGAGCCGCGCCGTCCCAACCCGGCGGTCGAGGTGTTGCCCGACCGCAAGCTCTCGATCTCCCATATCGGCGCCGAGGTCTTGCTGAGCACCGCGCTCGCCGAAGGCCGCATCGACGCCCTGATCGGGGCGCAGCAGCCCGCCTCGCTGCACGGCTCCGACGACGTGGTGCGGCTGATTCCGGACTACCGCGCGGCCGAGCGGGCCTATTTCGAAAGGACCGGCATCTTTCCCATCATGCACACGGTGGTGATCCGCGAAGATCTCTACGATGAGCGCCCCTGGGTAGCGGAGAGCCTGTTCAAGGCATGCGAGCAGTCCAAGGCCTGGGTGCTGCGCCAGATGCGCCACACCGGTGCTCAGCGCTACATGTTCCCGTGGATGTTCGACGAGATCGCCGAGAGGCTGGAGCCGGCTGAAACGGCAGCCACGCCTAGGGGACACGCCCGTCGTCAACTGCTCGCGAACATGGACCCGCCGTTCCTAATCGAGGCACTCGGCGAGTGGAGTAGCGGGCCGGAGCAGGGCAAGAATTTCGTGAACGGCGTGTTCAAGCGCCTCCACCCCGAAGGTGGTCATCCCGGCCTGTCAGATGACGAGGACTGCACCTTCCTTGTTGTCGGCGCCTGTCGCGTACTGAAGGACGCTCTGGAGCTCGCCCGCTGTCCTCTCTGGTATGAACCCGGACTGCGTCTGGTTAACATCAGTACGGTAGACGCCTGAATCGAAGCGGCCTGCCTTCACGACGCTGGTGAACGGTACATCGAGGGTCGCAGGGCCGATGCTGATGAGAGTATAGTCAATCGTAGCAGTCGTTCTCCCTTCAGTCCAAGTGGTATAATCACTCTCAGGAGTGGTATCCCAGTCAAAGAAGGTCGCGACCTCATGGCCTGAAGCGTTGATGAGATGGATGTCAGCATAATAGACGTATGTGGTGCCAGAATCCGCCCAGCGCAGCGTGCGGCGCATGGCACCGTGGAGTTTCCTGACTTGCTCCCCGCCCAACTCAGCGGCTCTGGTGAGTGGATGAACTCGGGCTTTGTAAAGTGATTCATCGACGTAGATGTTGCCCAGACCCCCGATGGCAGCTTGATCGAGCAAGAGCGCTTTGACCTGGCGATTCCTGCGGAGCAGGCGCCGAAACTTGCGCAGCGTGATTTCCAACGCATCCGGACCGAGCGGTCCCAACCCACGAGAATCCCAAGGAGCCGCTGGCTTCAGCCTGCGCGAACGTCCAGCGAGTGTATCGTTCTCACCCTGCGAAGACTCGCGCAGGCTAAAGCTTGCGGCTCCTTGGTCATCCACTTGCCAGTCGTTCAGCAGCCAAACCCCGCCGAACCGCCGTACGTCGCGGAAGCGCAGTTCGTCTTTCGTGCCGGCGATGCCGATTCGCAGGTGCGTGTGTTTTTGCAACGGATGCGAGCGCTTGCAGACCGTGAGTTGGCCGGTCATGCCGAGGTGGAATTGAATCCGCCGCTCGCCGCCGAGATCGAAGATGATCCGCTTGGCCTGCCGACGGATGGCCCGGATCTTTCGACCTTTGGCAAACTTGCCAAAGTCCACGGGTTCACCGCGTACGACATCGCCCCGCAGCACGCGCACGCTCCCCACGCACCGCCCCACCAGCGGCTGCAATGTCGTCACAATGGTTTGAACTTCAGGCAACTCAGGCATCGTCCAAAACGTCTTTCAAGAATGGGCGAAATCGCCCCAGCGAGTCAATCGCGGCGATCGTGCTGAAGAATAAGTATATCCCGCTGATGATGGCCCCCAGATTCAGCAGGGTAACATGGAGGGGCGGAGACACCGCGGTACTGGAAGTTGCGGCGCGGGCGGCCACGAAAATGGCCAGTGCAATGGCCCCTCGGACAATTCGTCGGCGTCGCTTTTGGGCTCGCGTAACCACGTCTTCAGCGGGCAAGCGCCGTCCAATGAATTCCAGGTGCTTCAAACAACTCCACAAGACGGCGAGGAAGGCAACCGTCAACAGCAACCGGGCAGCGGTGTGCCAAAGGCCTGACAGCGCAAACGTCAATCCGTATAGCGCCAACAAGAGGCCGACGGCGGCGCGGGCGATTCCACGACTTGATGCCGCCTGCTCAGTCAGAGAGACGCGGGGCTCCTGTTTCGTGACCAGCCACACGCCCAGAATCATCAAGATGAAGGCGACAACCGAGCACACCCTAATGATCATCAGTATCATCGAGATGGCGGTGCCCACGAAGGTTGAAGTGTTTGGATTAGAAGCCGTCACCAAGATGAAAGGAAACACAATCGCCGCAAGAATGCAAACCACGAGTATTACGTCCGCAATGGTCAGCAGGCAGGTGCCGCGATAGACGCTGCCCACCCATTTGCGGTCGGCGAACTTGAGCAAGTCGCCCTGCGTCGAGCGGGCGATGTCGGTGCCGCACTCCGGGCACAGGCCGGCGGGCGGCAGCGCGCGGAGGTTGTAGCCGCAACTCATGCACGATAGATCGTGCTCGATCGTCGGCGCCTCGTCGTATCGCTGATTCATCTCTGTCTTCACTCTATTTCTCCGGCGTCTGCTAAATCCCGGCGCGCCGGGAAAGTCAATTCGCGCGACCCTGCCCGCGCAGGAACCAACAACACTTCTCTCTGCGCCCTCTGCGCTCTCTGCGGTAAGTTCTTCATCCTCGGGCATCGGTCCAGTCTCCGTCTTGCGATTCGAGGTCCAGTTCGCGGACCGGCGGCGGTTCGAATTGGGCTGCGGCGTCGCGGGCAGTCCACTTCATGGTGACATAGTACTTATACAGCAGCCACAGGAACCACCCCGCAAAGATGCCCAGGATGAACAGAGCCAGCATGGAGATGCAGGGCGCCGGCCCGAGGATTCTGGCCCAGCGCGTAAACACAAACGAATACACGCCGAAGAAGACGAACACGCTCAGCGATCCAGTCAGGCCCCAAATGACGCGAGTGGTCGCGATTTCGAGGTCGTATTCAGGAATCCGCGCTGCAAACTTCCGCAGGTACCATGCGAGCGCCAGCAGCATCCCCGACCATGAGACCAGCAGGAACCGTCGCATGATGATCACGAAGTTGATATACGGGGAAAAAATGATGCTCAGGGCACCGACGAAATTGACGAAGGCCAACACACGAATCGCCCGGCGGGCGTCGAAGCCGCCCGGCCCGGGTACGGCGGTGGGTTCGGGCGTCGTAACGAACATCGCCCCCACGATGGCCAGCACCGCACTGAGCACATCGAGAAGCATCCCGAACTGCGGCATCACCGAGACGTTCACGATGGAAAACAACTGCAAGCCGATCGACCACAGAAACATCGCCAAGCCGTTGCGGACGGTGCAGATCCAGGGAATCGGGGCGTACTTGAGCTGGGCACCCTCGACCGAGAACCCGGCGGGCGTGCCGCATTCCGGACAGCGATGCCGCTTGGTCAGGCCCCGCAGGTTGTAGCCGCAGTGAACGCAGCAAACGTCATCCTCGATTTCGATGTGGTCGCTTCTGCGATCGCGCTCGCCCGGCAGCGGAGCTTCCGCATCACGCGGCGGCTTGGGCGGTGGGTCCGGCGAGAGGTCGTAAGTCATGGGATCAGTAGCCAGTAACGAGTAACGAGTAACGAGTAGACAGTCCGGACATTTTCTCGCCTCAAGGAGCCGCAGGCTTTTAGCCTGCGCGATATTCAAATCATAGAGATTGCGTCTCTTGGTCTCAAGTATACCCGCCGCGGGCGAGTTGTCGGCGAACGGCATTGAAACTATAGTAAGGAATTGCACTGTTGCAGGCGTGACGGAGTGGGTTATGGATCGATTCGAGCTGGTCAGTGAGTTTGAACCCGGCGGCGATCAGCCGCAGGCCATCGCCAAGCTCACGGAGTCTTTCCAGCGAGGCCAAGCGTTCAATTGCCTGCTGGGCGTGACGGGCTCGGGCAAGACGTTCACCATGGCCCACGTCATCCGCAATTTGAACGTGCCCACGTTGATCATTTCGCACAACAAAACGCTCGCCGCCCAGTTGTATGAAGAATTCAAGGATCTCTTCCCGAAAAACGCCGTCGAGTACTTCGTCAGCTATTACGATTACTATCAGCCCGAAGCCTATATTCCGCAGCGCGATATCTACATCGAGAAGGACGCCTCGCGCAACGACGATCTCGATCGCCTGCGGCTGGCATCGACCAGCGCCCTGGTCAGCCGGCGCGACGTGATCATTGTGGCCAGCGTGTCTTGCATCTTCGGCCTGGGCTCGCCGGAGGACTACAAGAACAGCGTCGTGCCGATTCGCAAGGGCGAGACCACCGACCGCGACGAACTATTGAAGCGCTTTGTCGATTTGCAGTATGAGCGCAACGACATTGCACTGGAGCGCGGCAAGTTCCGCGTGCGCGGCGACGTCATCGAATTGTATCCAGCCTACGAGCAAATCGCTTATCGCATCGAAATGTTCGGCGACGAAATTGAGAAGATCGAGACCATCAACCCGACGACCGCCGCCACGCTGGCCAGCCACGATGAGTTGTTCATTTATCCGGCGGTGCACTATGTATTGCCGGAAGATCGCATCGAACAGGCGGCCAAGTCGATTCGCGAGGAACTCGATCAGCGTCTCATGGAGCTGCGCCGCCACGGCAAATTGCTCGAAGCCCAGCGGCTGGCAGCGCGGACGAAATATGACATCGAAATGCTCCTGGAAGTCGGCTATTGTTCGGGCATCGAGAACTACTCACGGCATTTGAATCAGGCGGAGCCCGGCACCCGACCGTATACGCTGATCGACTATTTCCCCGAGGACTTCCTGCTCATCGTTGACGAATCGCACGCCACCGTGCCGCAGATCGGGGCGATGTACAACGGCGATCGCTCGCGCAAGACGACGCTGGTGGAGCACGGCTTCCGCCTGCCGTCGGCGCTGGACAACCGCCCGTTGCGATTCGATGAATTCGAGCAAATGTGGAAGAGGGCGCTGTTTGTTTCCGCCACGCCGGGGCCTTACGATTTGAATAAGTGCGGCGGCGAGGTGGTCGAGCAAATCATTCGGCCGACGGGTTTGGTCGATCCGATCATCCACGTCAAGCCCGCCCGCGGGCAAGTGCCCGATCTGCTGGAGCGCACCGCCCAGCGGGCCGCCGCCGGCGAACGTGTATTGATTACGGCCCTGACCAAGCGCCTGGCGGAGGACTTGGCGCAGTATATACAAGAGGAAGGCCTGCGCTGCCGCTACCTGCACAGCGAGATTAACACGCTCGAACGCATCGAAATCCTGCGTGAACTGCGCGCCGGCAAGTTCGACGCGCTGGTCGGCGTCAACTTGCTGCGTGAGGGGCTGGACCTGCCGGAGGTATCACTGGTGGCGATCCTCGACGCGGATAAGGAGGGCTTCTTGCGTAGCACGACGTCGCTGATCCAGACCATCGGGCGAACCGCGCGGAACGTAAACGCCGAGGTCATTCTGTATGCCGACAAAATCACAGACAGCATGAGGCGGGCCATAGATGAGACCGACCGCCGCCGCGAATTACAGCAGGCCCACAACAAGAAGCACGGCATTACGCCCGAGACGATCAAGAAAGCGATCCGCAACACCCTGCTCAGTACGGTATCGGCGCGGCAGACGATGCGGGATGCGATCGACGCGGACGAACAGCAGTATGACCGGCTGGAAATGATCAAGATGCTCGAAGAGGAAATGTTGCAGGCGGCGGAGGATTTGGAATTTGAAAAAGCCGCCCATCTGCGCGATCACATCGAGCAATTGAAAGACTCCCCGGACCTGCGCGTCACTCGGCCGAAGGAATCGCAGAACGTTGCGGGCAGGAAACGCGGCAGCAAGCGCGGCACACCGGCGCGACCCCGAACGCGAGGTGGGCGGTGATGAGACGACCCTTGAGTATGGAGTTGACGGATTCAAGTGAAGATACTTTGTGGTTCGACGCGGCTGCTAAACGGCAAGCCGACGGTTGGATCTTTCGAGGTGACTTTCCCGGCGCGCCGGGATTTAGCAGATGTGACCTAGAGAATTGACCGTGCAGGACTTGTTGCGACAGCTTCATATCGACGAAGATCGCTTGCAGCGGTTGATTGCGCTGGCGAAAGAGGAAGATCTCGGCGCCGCCGGTGACATTACGACGCAAGCGGTCAGTGGTCAGCTTTCAGCGGTCAGCTCTCAGCTTTCAGCTTTCAGCGCTCAGCGTCGTGCTCAGATTGTGTCGCGGGCAGATGGTGTCGTCTGCGGATTGGGCATCGTTCCGTTTGTTCTGGCGGCGTATGACGCGAACTTGCGGCTGGAAACGAGTGAAGTCTCGGACGGCGATTTCGTCACTGCGGATTCGATGCTCGGCTCGATCCAGGGCGAGCGGTGCTCGATTCTATCCTGCGAGCGTATCGTGCTCAATTTTGTGCAGCATTTGAGCGGTATTGCCACGCAGACGCGGCGGTTTGTGGAGGCTGTCGCAGGCACGGACGCAAGAATCTACGATACGCGCAAGACCACGCCCGGCTGGCGCGATTTGGAAAAATACGCCGTGCGCTGCGGCGGCGGGCACAACCATCGCCTCGGACTGCACGATGCCATTCTCGTGAAAGATAATCACCTCGCCGGTGTGCCCCTGGATCGCCTGGCTCAACGGGCCTTCGAGATCCTGAACGAAGTGTCGAACTTGTCTGATCGTGAGCAGCAGAGTGTTCAAAGAGCCGCGGGCTTAAGCCCGCGCGATGCGCGTAGTGTCAAGGGTTCTCGCCAACCGAAGCGCACTGCTCAAGAGCCCGCCGCGGCGGGGCACGCAGCGTTCGTGGAGTTTGAGGTCGATTCGCTGGAGCAGTTTGGGGAGCTGCTGAAAGTCGTGGGTATTGACGTGATTCTGTTGGACAACTTCCCGCTGCTTGATCTTCGCCGCGCCGTCGAAACCCGCGACCGCCAAGGCCTGAAGGATAAGCTCGAACTCGAAGCCTCCGGCGGCATCACACTGCACACCGTTCGCCCGATCGCAGAGACCGGGGTGGAGCGCATTTCCGTCGGGGCGCTGACGCATTCGGCAGCGGCGATGGACATTTCTCTGGAATTCAGCAGCCCGTGAATCGACGACGAGCATCCGCACGATGACATAGCCACGCAGCCCCCGCGCGCCGCCCAACCCAACTCGATTGGGCTGGCACGTGGCTTGCCGTTTAGCAAATGTTGCAAAGCGGCGACACGCCGCCGTCGCGCGGTCGCGATGGACGCTCATAACGCGTGGTCTGTCGCTTAAATGAGAATGCCGGGCGCGTCGATGTTTCACGCGCCCGACACCCGGTCTCTCTCGGTTTTTGACTACTGCTCCGGGCCGTCATCCGGTCGGGAACGTCGAGCTCCGCGCTGGCGCCGTCCTTTCTTTCCGCCGTCCCTGCCACGCCGACCGCGGTCGAACGCGCGGGCTTCTTCTTCACTCAACACGCCATCGCCATCGGTGTCCAGCTCGGGGGCCCGTTCGAGGAGCTTTTGGAGTCGCTCGGCCTTTAGTTGGGCCTGGACGGCTTCGAACTCTTCGACCGACAATTCACCATTGCCGTCCAGATCGGCTTCGGGGTGGCGCTTCAGCATGCGGGCGCGCTGCTCCGCTTCCTTAGCAGCCTTGAACACTTGTAACTCTTGGTCGCTGACTTGCTCATCACCGTCGGCGTCGATTTCCGGAGCGATCTTGAGCAATTTGTCCAGCAACTGTGCCCGCCTCTTCTCGACGTGGGCCGCCCATTCGTCGGCGCTGAGTTGGCCGTCGCCGTTGGTGTCCAGTCTGGGGCGATTTTCCAGAATGTCGTTATCGGGAACCTTCTCAGGATCCAACTTGTCGAGCTGCCCCAGAATCCCCAAAGCCAGCCCGCCGCCCTTGCGCCCGCCACGCCGCAAGCGCTCTTGGCGCGCGCGACGCAGATCGGGATGCTCCTTGAAGAACTTTGAGACTTCCCCTTGGGTGAGCACGCCGTCGGCGTCGGCATCAATGCCGTCGTCGCCGAACTGTTCGAGCAGTTGGGTCTGCTGCTTTTCAGGAATCGGTTTGTCGGCCTGGTCGTCCGCTGCCGCCGTGCTCACGCACAGCAAAGACGCACAAAACAGCCCGACGGCCGCCCAAAGCGTGTGTGTTCTCATCATTTGCTTCTCCTGGAAGTGGGTTAGAGTTCAAGTTCATCATCTTGGATGAATAACGTACAGCCGTAGTCCTTATTGCAACATGTTGGCAAGAAATCAAGCACGCCCCTCAGAATTCGCCATAAGTCCTTGATTCGCCTTGGTTTTGGCGGTCGTCAATCTGTTAGTGAAAATAAGGAATGACAGCAGATGTCCATGTTGCCGAACCTCTGCCGAACCTCCAAACTCGTTCTTGACCGCCGCCGCGAATCCGGCTAAGCAAGCCAATCGAAAGACGTTGGAGAAGAAGACGTTGATGCAAATGACGGAGGTGATGGTGAGTCGAGATATTATTGAGCCGGCGCTGGCAAAAGCGCGCCAGGGAATTGCGTCCTACCTCGATGGGGCGTTGAGGGAAGGGCGGATCGATCAGCAATTGTACGCCGAAGCCGGGCGGCAAACGTACACCAATCTCGAGCACTGGCTCACGGATGAGGACATCGGGCGTCTGTGCCCCAATTTGAAGCCGGGCATCCTGGAGGTGATCAAGAACCAACGCTGGGAGTGGCTCGTCAATGCTTTTCGTCAGTCCGTGCGCTTCGGCACGGGCGGGATCCGAGGCATGATGGCCTTCGACCGGGAATCCATTGTTCGCTTGAAGGACAGCGGCATTGACGCGCCCATTCTGAAGGGGCCAAACACGATCAATGATTTGGTCATGCTGTTGACCTCCGCGGGCGTGGCACGGTTCGGGAAAGCGCAGAATCCGCCGCTCGCCAAAATTGTGATCGGATACGACAGCCGCATTCGCGGGCATGACTTCGCGGCGGTCGTAGCTCAATTGTTTCTGGCCTATGATTACACGGTCTATTTTTTCGACGATCCCTGCCCCTATCCCGAAGTGACCTTCGCCATCCCGGAAGAATCGATCAAGGCGGACCTGGGCGTCTTCATTTCCGCGAGCCACAACGACTATCGCTACAACGGCTACAAGCTGTCTTGTGCGAACGGCTCTCAGTTCGACCCGGAAGAGCGCGATGCAATGTATAATGAATATATTGCGAAGTCGGAGCCCAGCCACATCCGCCTCAAGCCGTTCTCCGAGGCTCCCGAGGCGGGGCTGTGGTTCCTGGGCGGGGCGGAGCCGATCCCGGAGTTCGATTATTCAGGCAGAGAAGATCATTTGATTGATCTGCACAGGAAGCACCGCGACCACGTGAAGAGCTTCCTGCTCACGCCGGACCTCGCCGAGCAAGAGAAATCATCCGCCAACCCTCTGAAGATCGCGTACTGCGCTTTTCACGGTTCCGGTCGCATCGCGGTTCCACGGCTCTTGAGGGAAGTCGGCTTCACCGACGTCAAACCGATCACGGTCGGCGGGCTGAACGATCTGGATGGTTTGTTCCCATCGTTTTGCAGCGACCCCGGCAAGGAGCAGCAACCGGATCCCGGCGACGCGCGTGCCGCCGACATCGCGGTGACGGCGTTCAAGAAGGAGTTCCCCGGCGAATTCGAGGATCTGGACATCCTGATCGGGACCGATCCCGACGCGGATCGCTGCGGCGTGGTGGTCAAGGTGCCGGAGAATCAACGACACCTTTACGGCGGAAAGGATTACCGGCTGCTGCCGGCGGACGACATGTGGGCGTTGCTGCTGTGGTATCGCCTGGAGCGGGAAATCGAGCAGCACGGCCAAGTCGTGGACGCTGACAAGAAGTTCGTCGTCATGTCGCACACCACCTCGGACAGCATCGCCCGATTGGCCCGCAAGTATGGCCTGGGAGTCGTCAGAACCTGGGTAGGCTTCGCCGCGCTGGCCGCCGGCACGCGCGATGTGTGGGAAGGCACCACCGCAGAGATTGTTTCACTGGAGGAAGGCCGCGATGCGGCGAAGTATGTTTCGCTCTGCCATCCTTTCGTTTGCGATTGCGAGGGAATGGAATCCACCAAGCGATCGATCAACGTCGCCGCCGTGGAGCAGAGCAACGGCTTCTCGATTCTCGGAGGCCCGCCGCCGGATCGCCGATCGCTCGGCGCGGGCGGCCACGTACGCGACAAGGACGGCACGTTCGCAGCCATGCTGGTCGCGGAAATGGCAGCGTGGGCCAAGGAACAAGGAACGAATTTGCCCGAAGTCCTCGACCGCAGAATCTCGCTCGATCCGGACGTCGGCCTGTTTGTGACGTTTTACGAGCCGGACCCGCTCGACGGCGAGTATCCGGGTATCGAGGGCGATCGACTCAAGAAGGAAATCTTGCAGAAATCGTTGGACGCTTACCACACCGCGCTCGCCGGCGGGCTCGAGATTGGAGGCCTACCGGTCAAGGCGGCGAGCATCTATCGAACCGGCAAATACGACGCCATTTATCCACCGACGCCCGAGTTTCAGTTTCCCGACGAGGGCATTCGCTACTTCTTCGACGACGAAAAACGAAGCCACCTGACAGTCCGGCCATCGGGCACGGGAAACTCGCTGCGCTTCCACGTTCAGCTTCACACGTACCCCACGGAATCGGATTTGATCGCGACGAAGGGGCGACTCTTGACCCAAGGCAAGGCGATCCTGGACGGCATCCGCACCTTGCTGGGAGCGCCGCGAGCCCGCACCTGACGGCCATGGCGCACAGCGTCTCCCTACTGAGCCGTGGCCTTCAGGCCACGGACCGCTGTCGGCGGTGACTTACCGTCGGTCCGGACCCTGAAGGGCCCGGCTCAAGGACGCCAGGGCTGGACTTGACGCTACAACGGCCTGCGAGACACAGGCCGCTACGATGACCAGGTAGATGCGAATTGGATTCTGACGAATGAAATCGGATATTGATGAGCTTGTGGCGGCCGCCGAACAAATCGTCCGCGACGCCGGCGCAAAAGCCCGAGAGATGATCCACCGCGCCCGCATACTCGAACACAAAGAGCACGGCGACATTGTGACCGACGGCGACTTGTGCGTCGAAGAGTATGTAATTTCGTCGCTCAAAAAACTGTTTCCCGACCACGGATTTGTTTCCGAAGAGCGAAGCCCGGAGCGGCCGGATGCGGAGTACGTTTGGACCCTCGACCCCATCGACGGAACCAAATACTACGCCCGCGATGTACCGCTGTGGGCGATTTCGCTCGCGCTGTCGCGCGGCGGCGAGCCGCTGCTCGGCATCGTCTTCAGCCCCGAACTGGATCGCCTCTACGCCGCACGCACCGGCCAAGGCGCCACGCTAAACAGCCGCCCGATCCACTGCTCCACCGTAGAGCATTTGGAGCAGGCCACCATCTGCTTGGAAATCCCCAACAGAGACGCCCCCGCCGACGATCGTAAATGGGCGCTTGCGAAGATGTCCAAACTCGTGGAGCGGGCTTACCGCGTGAGGATCATCGGCGTAAGTGCGCTAGGCCTATGCTTCTGCGCCGCCGCCGGCTTCGACGCGTTCGTCAGCCTCAGCAGCCCCTGGCACGAATGGGACATCGCCGCCGGCCGCCTGATCCTGCACGAATCCGGCGCCGACTACCACACCCACGGCCAACAAATCATCGCCGCTCCCACAGTCCTCTGCGAAGAGATCCAGACCCTTTTGGGCGTCTAGACCGACCTGGTACTTGTACGACCCACCCGCGAACGACGGCCTCAAGACCGTCCGCGAGCATGATCACACCCGGGGGTATTTTGATGAGTTTTCACGCAGCATGAGCGAGCGCTAGCTCAATCCGCCGTATGCACTGCGTGGGCTGCCTTGAGAGTCGGCACTCCCAGATTCGGAGCACACGCCATCCCCGGTCGCGCAGCAGTCGGGTCACGCGTCGGTCACGGGCCTTGTTACCGCGGAGCTTGGTTTGCCATGCCTCGGAGTTTGTTTTCGGAGAGATGTTCTTGCCGCAGTCATGACCGTGCCAGAAGCACCCGTCAACAAAGACTACCACCCCCAGACTCGGCCACACAAAGTCTGGGCGCCCGGGGAGGGGCAGGTGTCTTCGCCACCCGCTCAAACCTGAACGTCGCAGCAACGAGGCCAATCGCTGCTCGGTTGTTTCGTTTCCGATTCCGCACTGGTCGCATCAGACAATTGTTGATCGACTTCTCGAAGTGCGTCGATTTCTTCTTTTGTAAAGTACTCAGGAGTTTGCGATATTTCCTTCAGTAAGCTTCGCCGTGTTTCGAGTACTCCTAACCATGTAACTTCAATATCTTTCTTTTCTTCTTTCGTAAGAATGAACACCGTATGATCGTTGCGAACGACGAAGTCAATATCGGGACTGACTTGCTCAAGAACCTTTCGCAGGATGTCTTCAAGCGGAGAACCGTACATGTATAACGTCACCGGAACATCAGCGAACTCAGCCGTTACTTCAATGCTAATGACGAATCGACCATTCGGTGCAGGTGAAAAGCCATGCATGTCGTTAAAATACTCGAGAACTTCTAACAATGGATTGTCGACGAAATCCACTTCGGTCAAGGATGTGAGCTCCCTATGAATCGGAATTGTCATTAAGATGGAGTCTTGCGCCCTCTTGAACTCTTCGATCGCTGTGTCGTGTTTATCTTCTTCGAGTAGCCATTGCGCTTTGCTGGCGATCAGGACGAGTTTATGCCATTGTTTAGAATCCTTGTCGTATCGAATTTGTTCATGCGAAGCCAATTCGTCCAGAAATGCTTTCTTTGCTGAAGCGACATTCTTCCGCCGCTGGGCTAGTAT
>JACZTW010000316.1 GCA_022573485.1 Planctomycetota bacterium | reverse complement strand
GCACGCGCTTTGGGCATTGCAGCGGGGGCAGTCATCCTCCACGTTCTTGGCCTCATCGACGACGCTAAGCATCTCGGCCCGTGGGTCAAGCTGATCGTGCAGTTTGCGGTAGCCGGACTCTTGGTCATTGGATTCGACGTCAGGATGCTGACCGTGCTCGGCTTGGTGCCCTCCAGCGTGGTGACCATTTTGTGGATCGTGCTCATCACCAACGCGTTTAATTTCCTGGACAACATGGACGGCCTCAGCGCGGGCGTGGCCGCCATCACCGCTGCCATTTTTGCGCTGGCTGCGATTCGCGTCGAGCAGATCTTCGTGCCCACGCTGGCGTTTCTGGTCGTCGGAGTCATGTTGGGCTATTTGTGGCACAACTTTCCGCCCGCCAAGATTTTCATGGGCGACGCCGGTAGTTTGGTCATCGGCTACTTCTTGGCCGTTTTGACGGTTCTGACGACTTACTGGGAAACCGGCGACCAGCAGGAATTGTCGCCGCGCATTATGATCCCGCTCATCGTGTTGGCAGTGCCGCTGTACGACACGGCCTCGGTCGTGCTGATCCGACTGCGGCAGGGCATCAGCCCGTTTCGCGGTGATCAGCGACACTTCTCGCACCGGCTGGTGCAGCGCGGCATGAGCCCGCGGAACGCCGTGCTGACCATCTACCTGGCCACGGCGGCGACGAGCCTGGGCGCGATCATGCTGCCGAAATCATCCTGGGCGGCAGCGAGTTTCGTCATTCTGCAATGTGTGTGCGTCGTGCTGATGATCGCCATTCTCGAACAAATCAAGTCAAATGACAAAGCGTAACACGAGCAATGCACCAGCGCGATCTGTCGCAGCACCGACACTGGATCGCTGGGCGGTCTTGTGCTTCTTTGTGCTGGTAGTAATCGTCGGATTGCGGCCACTGATTCAAGAGACGCACGATACGGAGCGCATGCCTTTCGCGAGCGTGCTGGCCGACCTGCCAGACATCAGCCCCCTACCGACGCTGTGGATCAACTTGGTCATCATCGGCGTGTTCGGCTGGACGATGGCGTTGCGCTTTCAGGGCCGGCTGCCCAAACCACGCCGCACGGGGTTGATGCTCGGTTTCTTGATCGTGGCGATCGCCGCGGGCGCCTCGTGTTTCATCGCCAGCAACAAGCGACTGGCCATCAACACCACTCTGGACTGGCTCATGCTGCCCCTGTTGGCCATCGCGCTCGCCTACTTGCTGCAACACGCCTGGCAGATGCGGCTGGTGTTGTGCGTGATCGTTGCTTCGGGCGTGGCATCGGCCGTCGAATCCTTCGATCAAGCGTTAAACACGCTTCCACAGACCGTTCAAATGTACGAACAAAACAAGGAGGAATACTGGCAGCGACAGGGTGTCGCGCCCGATTCGTACCAAATCAAACTTTTCGAGAAGCGGGTGTACGAGCAGGCTGCCAACGGCTTCTTCGCGATGGCCAACATTGCCGGCAGCTACTTTGTGCTCACGATTTTCGCAGCGCTGGCGCTAGCGTGCGGGAATTGGACATCGGATCCCGTTTCGATGCCTCATTCCGGTCGTGAATCCGCGCGGGCTCCCGACAAGTCGGGATTCTCCCGGCGCGCCGGGACCCGCAGCTCGTTGACATCATGGATGGATCACAACTTGCGCGCGGTCTTGATGGCACTGATGGGCGTCCCCATGATCGGCGCATTGTGGTTCTCGAAGAGTCGCGGTGCGCTTGCGGCGCTGGTATTGGGGTTGTTCGCGGTGTTTCTGTTGTACGTTTTCCGGCACGCCGTCGGGCGCAATCGGCGCAGGGCGTTCCTCTTCGGCTGGGGGATGATCGCGGGCGGGCTCGGTTGTGTTGGGGCGTATGGCTTGGCGAAGGGCAGTCTGCCGGGCGGTTCGCTGACTTATCGCTGGTGGTACTTGGAAACAACGGCGAAAATGGTGGCCGACCATCCGCTGCTCGGCGTCGGGAGCGGGCAATACAGTCGCTTCTACCCCCGTTACAAGGAGATCAAGTCGCCGGAAGAAATCAGCAACCCGCACAATTTTCTCGCCCAAGCAGCCGCGGAATGGGGCATCGGCGGATTGGCAGGGATGATTCTCATGCTCGTCGGCGGATCGCGGGCAGTAGCCGGATTGCGGATTTCGGATTGCGGAATGCGGAATAGGGAAAGCCCCCGAGCCCCGCAGCACAATGAAAACGACGTACCTCGTCCGATGCTGTGGTGTGCGATGCTGTTCGTTGCGATCTGGACGTTGCAGATTTGGATTGTCGGGCATGTCGAATTCAACTACATCTACGCTCAACTGTTCTTTCCGATGCTCGGCTGGATGGCGGTGTTTGCCATTTGTACAGCCTCGGGGATTGCTTCGAGCAATCCAATCAAGGGCACAGCATTCCCGATAATGCCGGCCGGCATCCTCGGCGTCGGTTTATTGGCCTTTCTTGCCCACAACCTGATCACGTTCAGTCTGTTCATACCCGGCGCCGCGACGACCTTCTTTGCGTTGCTCGGTGTGTGCATCGCCATGCGCTGCGACGAAGGCATGGTGGGCGCTGCCCGTCCGACACCCTCCACGGCGGGGCGCGGCGTACAAGGTCTGGCGAAGCGTCTATGGCTTGTGACACCGGCCGCGGTCCCAACGATACTCGCGATGATTCTAGTGTACGTTTTTGCAATCGAGCCGGTGGGGCGGTGTTGGCATCACCTGTTGGCAGCGCGCGGACAGGTTTCACGGAATCAAATCCCGTTTGAGGCATATGCTGCAGCCCTCTCCGCTGATCTTCTCGATCCGACGCCCGCCAAAGGCTGGGCTGATTTTCGCATGGCACACCCGGGCCTCCTGCCTGGAGAGCCTTTCTATCCATATGCAACGGCCTTGGGCAGGGATCCTCACCGTGTCAGTGCCCTACGCAGCAGCGCGCAGGGAGCCCTGGCATTAAGTGGAGAGGGAACTGACCCCCAGGGGCTTCTTCAACTCGCGGCCAAGTACTATGAGAAAGTACTGGAGCTGTATCCGAGCAACCCGGACGATCATCTTCGGATGAGCGAGATACAGATCATGATGCACCGGGCGGACGGCGACGTGGAATTTCTGGCATCGACGGACAACTGGTTCCGGCCGGTGCAACTCGCGCATGGTCCCGACGGAACGATGTACGTCATCGACATGTACCGTGAACTGATCGAGGGAGCCGCGTTCCTGCCGCCGCAGATACTGAAACACATGAACGTCGCCGGCGGTGTGAAGCGCGGCCGGATTTACCGAATTGTGCCCGAAAAGTTCAAGCGGCCGAAATCTCCGAAACTCGGTACGCGAACAACGGCGGAATTGGTGACGCTGCTAGAACACACCAACGGCTGGCACCGCGATACGGCGTCGCGTCTGCTGTACCAGCGGCAGGACAAAAGCATAGTGCCTTTGCTGCGAAAACTTATTGCCGAGTCCTCGCAGCCGCAAGGTCGAATGCACGCCTTGTACGCTCTCGACGGCCTCGGT
>JACZTW010000067.1 GCA_022573485.1 Planctomycetota bacterium | reverse complement strand
TCGCGGACCACGAAGGCCAGACCTCGGATCGCCGATTACCCTTTTACGACGCTCGTGCCCCAACTCGGCATCGTCGAGCTGCCGGGATACCGGCAATATGTCCTGGCAGATATTCCGGGACTCATCGAAGGCGCGCACGAAGGCACTGGCCTGGGTGACGCGTTCTTGAAGCATATCGAGCGGACCCGCGTGATCGCCCATTTAGTGGACATCGCTCCCCTGGAAGGCCAGCCGTCGCCGACAGAGGCCTATCGCATTGTGCGGGGCGAACTGGAGAAGTACAGCAGCGTGCTGGCGGACAAGCCGGAAATCGTCGTTGCGAATAAAACGGATTTGACTGACTCCGACGAGAAAGTGCGGGAGTTGCAAGATGCCCTCGATTGCGAAATCGTTCCGATTAGCGCCGTCACGGGTGCCGGTCTGGAACCCCTGCACAAGAAACTATGGTCCCTGATCGAATCCCGGAAGCAACTGGAAGACGAAGACGAGTGCTCGATCACTCCTGGATCGAGGGGTTGACACGTGCGGGGGTGCCACTGGCAGCTTGTCTGCCAGTGCCGAACGCTCCGGCAGCAACACTGGCGGACGAGCCGCCAGTGGCACCCCGCGACGAATCACTCGCATTGTGAGGCAACAGTTCTTGATTGCGAAAGCCCAACCAACCAAACCGGCAGAGCAGTTGTTGGTGATCGACATTGGCAACACGTCGATCGCGCTCGGGATATGGGATCACGGTGAGATCCGCGCCGCCGCCACCGTGGCCTGCTCGGAATTCGATTCCATCCGGGAAGTGATCACGGATCACTGGAAGGAGCTGGGGGCCTCGAAGAGGATCGTCGCTTGTTCGGTCGTGCCGGCGCGGCTGGAGCAGCTCGAGACTGTTGCGGCTGACGTCACGGGCGAGAAGGTGCTGGTCGTCGGCGATGAACTGCCCGCTCCGATCGATGCGAAGATCGAGAAGCCGGAATCCGTAGGCATGGATCGCCTGTGCTGCGCCGCCGCGGCGTATGCGACTGAAGGCCGGGCCTGCGTTGTGGCTGACCTCGGCACCGCCATCACCGTTGATTGCGTGGACGACGGCGGTCACTTCATTGGCGGCGCGATCTTCCCGGGCTTCGGGCTTCAGGCCGGCGTGCTGGCGGAGCGAACGGCGCTGCTTCCACAAATCGCCATCGAGCGCCCGTCGGGTCCGTTGGGTCAAGACACAGAGCAAGCGATTCGCTCGGGCATCTTCTACGGCAGCATCGGCGCCATCAGACGATTGGTCGAATCCTATTCCGACATTCTGGGCCACTGGCCGGCGCTGTTTCTCACGGGCAACGACGCGCCGCTCGTCGCCGAGTCGCTCGAAATCGCCGACCGGGTGGTGCCGAATCTGTGCCTGCGCGGTGTGGCTCTGGCCTACTTCAAAGCATATGGAGCGCTTGATTCTAAATCTTGAACGACCTACAGACGAGCCGGAATTGGTCGCCGCGGTGACCAGCCCGCGTGGGGTGGGCGGCGTTGCCGTGATCCAGGTGGCCGGCCCGGGCGCACTGGCGGTGACACGCGGATTTCTCAAGACGCCAAGCCAAACGCGCACACTTGACCTGCCTGCCGACCAATTGAAGCTGGCCCGCTGGATGGACGGTGAGGAACACGTGGACGACGTGATCGTGGTCACGGACGATCCGCAGGCCGATGCTCAAACCGTTTGCATCACCACTCACGGGAGCGTCCGCGTCGTCGAGCGGATTTTGATGAGCCTGCAAAGCGCAGGCGCGCGTGTGGTGTCCACGTTGCCGACGGAAACAGCCTGGGCCGATCTCTCTTCCATTGAGGCGGCGGTCATGACACACTTGCCGCGTGCCCAAACCAAGCGCATCGCCCTTTGGCTGATCCGGCAGATAACAGAATTGCCTCCCGTGATCGAAGAGGCCATGAAGCTGCTCCTGCAAGGGGAGATTTCGCCGGCCGTCGACCGGCTCGAAGTGCTGATGGAATCGTACGATCGGGCGCAGGTCTTGCTGGATGGGGCGCGCGTCGTGATCGTGGGCCCTCCCAACGTGGGTAAGTCCACACTGGCCAATCGCTTGTTTGAAAAGCCGTGGAGCATCGAGTCCGAAGAGGCCGGCACCACGCGCGATTGGGTTCATCACCCGATTGCCATCGACGGCATCCCGATCGTGCTCGCCGACACCGCCGGTCTCCGGGCCGACGCCGATTCAATCGAAGAGCAGGCCATTCGCTTGGCGCAACCCGTCATTCGCTCCGCCGATGTGCAGATCCTTGTTCTCGATGCTACTGGTCCGGCGACACAGGTCCGCGAAGAGTGGCTGACCGAACTCCTGGATCGCCGCAAATTGGTGGTCGTGCTCAACAAGTCAGACCTTGTTGGCCCGGATCAGCCAAAATTAGATGTCTCTAAAATAAGCGGGGCTGCGCCGGCAGCGGTATCCGCGCTCCACGGCCACGGATTAGAGAATCTCCGCCGGGTCATTTTGGATGCTCTGTTTCCACAGGGTGCGCGGATGCCCGTGCCGTGTATCTGGGACGCGGATCATCGGCGTAAGCTCGGTCACTTCATTGGACTTGCGCCGGGTCAGCCCGCGCAGGCCGCGAAGCTCCTGAGCCGGACTTTCTTGGGGTGTCGCTCATAGAGAAATTAGATGATTTCGAGCCTATAGTTTTGTGTACCATAGTATGTGGGCCTGAGAGAGGCCCGCTCACAGGCCAAACGCTTGCCCAGCGGCGGCAAGAAGGCCCGATGTGGTGGGATCTTCCCGCTGGAATGGGGCGGCGGGCGTTGATGGTTTGTGTGTGGATGTGTAAACTGCGGAGCTTGTATCATCTCAGTGGTTCGCCGGTCTGCCCCTTCCGGGAGGTCTGAAAAAGAGCGTGAGTCGCGCGGAAGTCATCAGTATGGCCTTGGACGACAGCACCTTGGTGCGCGTCGTGGTCGATAGCAAGCTCGCCACGGCGGACGAAGTGGCTGCCTGCGCGGAAGAAGCCAAACTCCTCCAGAAAAACGGTGAGTCCAACGCCCTGGCCAAGACGTTGATCGAGAAGGGCTACGTGACGCCATCGCAGATCAACCGTCTGAGCGAAGACTCGCGCGGCGACTCGATCTACCGGCCGGCTCAGCAGATCCCCGGATTTCAGATTCTCGGCCGGTTAGGCCAGGGGGCCATGGCGACGGTATACAAAGCCAAGCAATTGAGCCTCGATCGAATTGTGGCAGTGAAAGTTTTGCCCCGGCGCATGAGCGAGAACGAGGAATTCGTCAGCCGATTCCGCAAAGAAGGTCGGGCGGCTGCCAAGTTGAGCCATATTAACATTGTCCAGGCCATCGACGTCGGCGAAGCGGGGGGTTACCACTACTTTGTCATGGAATACATTGACGGCCGGACCGTGTGGGATGACCTGCGCAAGAACCATGCCTACGAGGAGCAGGAAGCCATCCAGGTGGTCATACAGACCGCGAGTGCCCTGGAACATGCCCACGGGCGTGGGTTCGTGCATCGCGACGTCAAGCCCAAGAACATCATGATCACCAACCAGAATGTCGTGAAGCTGGCCGACATGGGCTTGGCCCGCGAAATGAGCGACAAGGAAGCCGCTCTGGCGGAGGCCGGCAGAGCGTATGGCACGCCGTACTATATCAGTCCCGAACAGATCCGCGGCGAAGTGAACATCGACACTCGGGCGGACATTTACTCGCTGGGCGCGACCTTCTATCACATGGTGACCGGGAAAGTGCCGTTCGAGGGCAACACGCCTTCGTCGGTCATGCACAAGCATTTGAAGGAAGTATTGGTGCCCGCCGATCACCTCAACACGTCACTCTCAGCCGGAGTGGGTGAAATGATCGAGGTCATGATGGCCAAGAAGCCTGAAGACCGCTACGCCAGCGCCAAGGATCTGATCATCGACCTCGAGGCGGCACTCCGCGGCGAACCGCCGTTGATCGCCCGCAACAAGTATGACCACGACGTGTTGCACGAGTTGGCCGTCGGCGGCGAGACACTGTCGATGCCGGCGTTGTATATTGACGACTCTGAGAAGAATGGCGCAGGCCTGGGTTGGGCCGTGGTCGTGCTGGCGTTCGTGTCGTTTGTATCCATATTGATCAATCTCGCGCAGTGGCTCGGCCAATAGCCGCATCCCGCTTATCAATACTGAAAATCACAGTACACTTGTGAAATCCCAGCGTTATCCCAATCTCGGAATATGCGCCTTCGAAAAACTGATCAAATAATCCAAAAAAGAATTTGCACTCGCGATTTTTGGAGCTATATACATCTAGCTTTGTCGGACAAGGAGGTCTGACTGTGTCCCATTCCGAAAGAGTCTCGTTTGAAATGCCTCTTGATTCGCACTTGTTTATTTGGAGAACGCCGTAGGTAACTTGCCGTCAAACAGACTCTTCGCCCCAACAACAAAGGAGTGTTGTTATGAAGAAGACGACAGCCCCAACCAAGCGCGCGGCCAACGGAAAGGCCAAGCAACCCAAAACCGAGATTGCCAAACTCTGGACGCGGTATCTCAAGAACAGAGACGTCGAGACACGAAACACCATCGTGGAGACTCTGAGTCCGCTGGTGTACGCGCACGCCTCTCGCCTGACGCGGCGGCTGCCCGCGCAGATCAGTTATGACGAGATCTGCAGCGCCGCATTCGACGGACTGATCGAGGCTGTCGAAGCCTACGACCCTGCCCGGCAGGCCAAGTTCGAGACCTTCTGCCAGCAGCGCATCACCGGTGCCGTGATGGACTGGCTGCGAAGCCTCGATTCCCAGTCTCGGACCGTCCGCACCTTCGAGAAAAAACGCATGATCGCCCGCGAGTTGCTCGACTCCGAATTGGGGCGCCCGCCAACCAGCGACGAAGTGTCGACGCGCATGGGAATCACCCTCGCCCGTTATGAGCACTTGTCTCGGCTGTCCCAATTGGGCAAGGAAGTTCACTTCAGCGCCATGGAACCAGAGTCCGATAACAGCGGACGCACCTCGACGCGCGGATGGGACACCGGCGATACGCGGCAAGTGGACCCGTCTGCCAAGGTGTCTCGCGAATTCCTGACCGAATACATCACGCGCGGCCTGACCCGCGAAGAGCGGCTGGTGTTGATTCTGTACTATTACGAAGAGCTGACCATGGCGGAGATCGGCCTGGTGCTGGATCTGTCGGAATCACGCGTCAGCCAGATCCACAAGGATGTGCTCGGCCGGCTCCGGCAGCGGTTCGCTGCCAACATGGACAGCCGCGAGATGGTTGCCTGAGAGTCTGAGAATAGATCGCGAGCCAGGGTGGTTTCCTGTGGGCCGGGATGTCGGATGGTCCCAGGAGTCCGGGAACAAGGCTCACAGGGCTGCCGACACGATTCCGATCGAATTCTTGAGGAACTCGGAGGGCCGGTCGCCTGTGATTTCATTGATGTTTGAATAGCGAACGAAACAAGGAGCCGCTGGCTTTAGCCTGCGCGAGGCCTCATGCAGGACAGATTCGCCCATTTTCCCAATCACGCCGATTTAGCAATCTATTCAAACATCAATAGCTTCATTTGTTGCGGGAGCTGGCCCGGCAAGAATCGTCCAGCGAGGCCAAAAAGGTCGGTCATCGACGCCGCGAGGCACCCGATCGGCGGATCTGGGCTTGTTTCCGGCGTTTGGGCGGCGCGACGGAAAGCATCTTGATCGCCCGGGCCATATTGGCGACCTTGAAGATGCCGATGGTCTTGCCGCCGCGTGTCCCTGCGGTGCAGTACGCGTAGCTTACCCGGCACTTCGCGTTCGCCAGGCGCGTGCAGATATCCGCGACGGCGCCGGGATTGTTCGGCATGGGGACTGCCAGCACGTCGGTTTCCGAAATCGGCACGCCCAGCCCGCCGAGCACATCACGGGTCTTGGCTGAATCATCCACCACCAGGCGGAGGACGCCGTGCTCCATCGAATCCATCATCGTCAAAGCGGTGATGTTCACTTTGGCCTGGGCCAGTTCCTGGCACACTTGTTGCAGCACGCCGGGTTTATTGATCATGAACACGGAGAACTGAGGGAGTTTCTGGAGCATGGGGATTCGGGCCTCGCTTGGATACGATTTTACCACTGCGACGCGACTTGCACAATGAGTCGCCTGCGATCTATAATGATGCGGAGCACGAAGTAAATCAAGAGGTCAAAAAAATGCCGGATCAGGATCCGCCGAAACTCACAGAATCGGCAACCGAGACAGGTGCCGCCGTACAGACCCCCGCCAAACCCACACCGGCTAAACCCAAGCACCACAAGCTGCCGCCTTACAAATTACTGCTCCACAACGATGAATTCAACACCATGGATACCGTCGTGATCCGCATTGTCAAGCTGACGCCCCTCAGCGCCGCGCAGGCCATCCGCAAGATGCTGGAAGCACATCGCAGCGGCAAGGCGATCCTGCTCGTAACCCACAAAGAGCGCGGCGAACTCTACGTGCAGCAGTTCGCCAGCGCCAAAATCACCACGTCCTTGGAACCGGACGCCTGAAGCATTATCATATCTCCGTTTCCGAGCAGGTTTGTTTCGCTCGAACCGTCCTTTCCAAAGGAGTTGGCATGTGCATGCGAATTACTTGCTGCGCCGCCGGAGCGGTCTTGCACTTGTTGTCCTTGCCGGCCGTCGCGCAGCACGCGCCGCCCGTGGACCAGCCGCTGCAATTTCAAATCACGTTCGAGACGAAACTGCAAAGCGCTCCCTATACAGGCCGTGTTTACGTCGTCATCTCCAAGGCCCCAAGAGGCGAGCCGCGACAGGATCTTTCCAACTGGTTCAATCCACCGCAAACGGTGGCGTTGGACGTGAAGAACTGGAATCCGACGGAGCCGATCCACATCGGTGAGCATGCGCTGTCCCATCCCGGTGCTCTGCGTGACTTGGCGCCCGGCGAGTACACCGTGCAGGCGATCGCCCGCCGCAGTCTCGATCATCCTCGACCCGGCGAGGGGCCGGGCGATTTGTTCAGCGATCCGAAAGTGCTCGCGCTTGATCCAATCAAGACCGGCACCGTGCGATTGCACCTCGATAACGTCGTCGAGGAACAGCCGTTCCCGGAGACCGAGCGCATCAAACTCATCGAGGTCGAAAGTGCGCTGCTCTCGAAGTTCCATGGGCGCAAGATCAAGATGCGCGCCGCCGTCATGCTGCCGAAGGACTGGCAGCAGGACTCCGATCGAAAATATCCGGTGCTGTACTGGATTGGCGGCTTCGGCAGCGATCATCGCTTCGCGGCGCAGTTGCCGATGATCATGGCCATGACGGGAGCGGGCGATCTGGCGGATCGAGTGTTGCAAGTCGTCCCGGACCCTCAGTGCTATCGAGGCCATAGCGTGTTCGCCGATTCGGCGAACAACGGTCCCTGGGGGCGGGCGCTGGTTGAAGAGCTGATCCCCGAGGTCGAGCGAAAGTTCCACGGCGCGCAGTCCGGCGAGCACCGCTATGCCACGGGCATTTCGTCGGGCGGCTGGAGTTGTCTGTGGCTTCAAATCACCTACCCGGACGCTTTCAACGGCTGCTGGGCTCATGTGCCCGACCCGGTTGACTTCCGCAACTTCCAGAACATCGACCTCTACAAGCCGGGCACGAGCATGTTTATCGACGAGTCAGGCAGCAGACGCCCGATCGCCCGTGGTCGCGGGGGGCAGGTGAGCCTGTGGTACGATGATTTCGTGAAGTTGGAAGAAATCCTCGGGCCGGGCGGGCAGATTCACTCATTTGAAGCGGTCTTCGGTCCCCGTGGGCCAAACGGCGAGCCTGTACCGCTTTTTGATCGAGCGACCGGCATGATCGATCCCGAAGTGGCCAAGGCCTGGGAGTCGTACGACATTCGCCTCGTGCTGGAGCGGAATTGGCCAACACTTTCGCCAAAGCTGCGCGGCAAACTGCACATCTACGCCGGCGAGAAGGACGACTTCTATTTAGACGGGGCGGCTCGACTGCTCAAGGAATCGCTGGCCAAACTGGGCAGCGACGCCGAAGTCGAAATTGTGCCCGGAATGGGCCACACGTTTCATCGACCCAAGGTTCGGCCGATGTATGAGCACATCATCGATCGCTTCCAGGCCGGCAAGGGCATGTGACCGGAAGTGCTCAGCTCGCCTTGCGGAATCGTGCCGGGTGATTTGCACGTTCGAGGCCGCTGTCGACAGCCGTACCGCATTCCGGACATCTGCCTGAGGTGTTGCCCTGGAGATTGTACCCGCATTTGAGGCACAAGCCCCTGCGACGGCGCCTCAAGGACCGCAGACGATTCCGCACCAGCAAAAACGGGAGCCAGCCCAAACTCAGGAGCATCATCCACAATGGCAAGCCCAGCATGTAAGTCCGGCCCGTGCCGAATGCACATCCGGCGGTGGAAGCCCGACATTGTGCGCAAGCGCTGTCGTTCACGGATCCTCGCTCCACTGTACTGGCCCACACGAAGTGACGAACATTCGGAAAAGTCGCGGTCGAGACGCTAAACCCGCGCCCGGACAGATAGAGGTCATCCAAATCGATGTCGTCGGGCAGAATCGAAAACGAAGATTGCGTTGTCGACGCGGACGTTCGGTCGAGGCGCCAGAAACCGAGAAACACGCTACCGCGCCAGGATGAAAAGTTGAATCCGTACCGATTGACCACATGCGGGTACCAATAGGCGGGCTTTCGATAGGTCATCGCACCGATGATGAGCATCGACCCGGAAAAAAGGAGAACCACGCCAGTGATCAAACGACGCATCTTGTTGGGCTCTTGTGTCTTGAACTACACCCCAAAAGCAATAAGATGACCAACCGAATCATTATACACGCGGCATGGTGGCCTGGATGGCGAAAAAAAAGAGATCAACACGGTCTCTCAAATCCAAACAGCTCGAACTGGGCTTCCGCGGCGGGAGGGTGGCATTGACGAAGGCACAGAGTAAGGCTCCGGCAGCGAAGCCGAAGAAACGCGGAGCGAAGAAGTCGATGCGTCCGCCCGCCCGGCCACGTGTCCTGCCCAAGCGCGCGACTGCCGAGTCGATGGCCGCCGAACAGCGACACATTTCCATCTCTGAGTTCTTTGCCAAGAATCGCCATTTGCTCGGATTCGATAACAAGCGCAAGGCTCTGCTCACCACGGTCAAGGAAGCAGTGGACAACAGCCTCGACGCCTGCGAGGAAGCGCACATCCTGCCGGAGATCCACGTTGAGATTCGCCAGACGGACGAGGATCGCTACCGCGTCAAGGTTCGCGACAACGGCCCCGGCATTGTAAAAGAGCAGATCCCCAACATCTTCGGCAAGCTGCTGTACGGCTCGAAGTTCCACCGGCTCAAAATGTCGCGAGGCCAGCAGGGCATCGGCATCAGTGCCGCCGGCATGTACGGCCTGTTGACGACCGGCCGCCCCATCCACATTACGTCGCGCATCGCCGGCAAAAGAGAAGCGCATCACTACCAACTCCAAATCGACACCAAGAAAAACAAACCCGAAATCATCAAAGATGAAAAAGTCACGGTGGAGTGGAAACATGGCACGGAGGTGATGATCGATCTGGTCGCGGGCTACATCAAAGGCCGGCAGTCGGTTGATGAATACATGCTCCAGACCGCGATCGCCAACCCGCACTGCGCCTTCACCTACAAGTCTCCGACGGACGCGGCGGTGGAGTATCCGCGTAGCGTCGAGGAACTGCCGGCCCTGCCGCTGGAGATCAAACCGCACCCGCACGGCGTGGAACTGGGCATCATGATCAAGATGCTCGATGACGCTTCCACGAAGTATCTCGGCGCTTTTCTGCAGAAGGATTTCTCGCGCGTGAGTTCCAGAGTGGCGGATCGAGTGTGCAAGGCTGCCGGGCTAACCGCTCGAAGCTACCTCGGCCGCCTGAACGGTCAGGACATTGAGCGGGTCTACAAGGAGCTGCAAAAGACCAAACTGATGGCTCCGCCGACCAACTGCCTGGCCCCCATCGGTGCCGAGCAGATTCTCTCGGGCTTGTTGCAGGGCGTCAAAGCAGAGTTCTACTCCGCCAGCACACGCCCGCCCGCCGTGTACCGCGGCAATCCGTTTCAAATCGAAGTGGGCTTGGCCTACGGCGGCGAACTCGGGCCGGACGAGAGGGACAAACACGAACAGAACGGTAAGAAGACCGAGCCGGTTCAGGCGCGCGTGATTCGCTTCGCCAATCGCGTGCCGCTGCTGTATCAGCAGTCCGGCTGCTGCATGCACAAGAGCGTCGTGCAGACCAAGTGGGGCAATTATGGCATCTCGCAATCGAGAGGCACGCTGCCATCGGCGCCGCTGCTCATCTTGATTCACGTGGCCAGTGTGTGGGTGCCCTTCACGTCCGAGTCGAAGGAAGCCGTCGCGGACTACGACGAAATCCGCAAGGAAATCAAGCTGGCCATCGCGGAGTGCGGCCGGCGGCTCGGCACATTGCTCAAACGCAAGAAAAAGAAACAGGCCTATGCGCGGCGACGCGACGTGTTCACGCGCTATATCGACGAAGTCGTAAACGCGACGCGGTCGATTCGAGTGATCAACAAGGACCGTTTCAAGGCGGACTTAGTGAGGCTTGCTCGGCAGTCTACGCTCGCTGCGGACATGGAGTTCGATGAGCACGGCAAGCGAATCGATCGCCGCGCGGATTCCGAGGAAATGCTCGAGTACACGCTGGTCGTTGATCGCGATTCAGAGGTCGATGGTCATTCGGAAACGCTGTTCGAGGACGATTCCAAGCCGAGGAAGCGAGCCGCACCAAAGTCGCAGCGAAAGAAAGCACCCCGCAAGAAACGCAAGGCAGTCCGCCGCTAGGAGAGACGATTGGCCAAGAAGAAGGTGAAGACGACGACGACGACACGCAAAGCGACCCGGCCGGCGCGCCAAGCGGCGCCGCGTAAGCGGCGGAAGTCCGGCAACGGCGATGCCGGCGCGAGTCTTGAGCAACTCGCGGATCAAATCGTCGCCCAAGCGGCCAAAGGCACCGACCCCGCGCTGGAAATTCCCATACGGTCGCTGAGCAATGTCAAGTTCAACGTCAAATCGCGCCTCATTGAAATGGGCAGCAATACGCAGCAGCGCAGCTTGTTCAATTACGGGCAGGCCAAGCGGTTCATGCAGACGATGTTGGTCGCCTCCAAGTGCAAGGAATTGATCGACGCCGGCAAGAGCGCCAGCATCCGACAGATTTACTACATGTCCAAGCATACCATTAAAGGCACGACGGAGAAGACCTTCGACGACCAGGCTGAGTCCGATCCCGTGCTGGAAGATCTCGAAGTCGCGGCGGATGCGCTGCGCGAGGAATTGCACGTCTTCGCCGACAGCAAAGGGGCTCTGATCGGCGACTTGCAGTTCGTCGACTCCGGCGACTTGATCGACGCCTCGCGATTGGGCAGCGGCGGCTATGCCATCCCCAGCATCGTGGAGCCGGAGGTCATCAAGTTCAAGAAGTGCAAAGCAAAGTTCGTGCTGCACGTTGAAAAGGGAACGATTTGGCGGAGGTTTGTCGAAGACAAATTCTGGCAGACGCACAATTGCCTGCTGATGCACGGCGGGGGCCAGCCGCCGCGCGGCGTGCGCCGCCTGCTGTTTCGACTGCACCACGAACTCCGCCTGCCGATCTATGTCTTGCTCGATAACGACCCTTGGGGGTATTACATTTACTCGGTGATCAAACAGGGCTCGATCAATCTGGCTTTCGAGTCACGCCGCATGGCGATCCCGGATGCCAAGTTCATCGGCGTGTCGAGCTTTGACTATGAACGCTGCGGCCTGACCGACGACGTGAAAATCGAACTGGACAAGAACGACATCAAGCGGGCCAAGCAGATACTGGCCTATCCTTGGTTCAAGGGCAAGAAGCCGTGGGAGAAGGAAATCAAGAAGATGATCCGCAACGGCTTCAAGATGGAAGTCGAAGCAATGATCAGCAAGAGCCTGAGCTATCTGACCGAGGAATACCTCCCGCGCAAGCTCAAGAAGAAGTCGGAATGGCTGGATTGAGCCGGCTCAACCCTCGAAGTCGTTGGCGGCGGTGATGGGCTCGCGGCCGGCGAAGCCGGCGTAGACCTCGTGCCACTTCGTGATTTGCTCCTCGCCGAGCTTCCAGCATAGGCAGACATCGCGGCGGTCCATCCGGGCGGGGAAGTCGACCAGCCCGCTCTCCCAATCCTTCAGCTCACAACCAATGTCCGTCAGTTCATTGGCCAAGTTGTTGAGCTTGTCGGTGGCTTGGGAGCGCGCGGATTCCAGGCGATCTCTTTCCAGATTCGGCAGATCGCCCTCCTGCAACTGGGCGTGGTAGGCCATGACCTGCCGACGTTGCTCGACAATATCCTTTGCGATGCGTTTGACCAGCGGCAGCGCGGCGTTTGCCTCAGCCACGGTAAAATACTTCGCGGAAGTGGCTGCGGCGTCGTGCGTATCGGTCATTTCGAATCCATTCAAGCTCATAGGTCACCTCAAACGACGCGGGAGCGCTTTATCATCCTTGGCGGGACTGTACTCTACCGATTCACTACAGTCAAATTGACACAAACCACAATGACGTTCGTCTGACGAGTAGCGGTCGGCGTCTCCCTTCGGGTCTGAGCCTCAGGGTCGAAGACTGCCGACCGTCTGCCGGTCGATACGGACTTCGGCGAACTCAGTCGAGTCGAGATCGACCGCTGCGGCGTACTGTTCGTTCGCTCCTGCTCACCACTCAGCCCGCCGGTTTGATCTGCAGCAGCAGCGATGCCTCATCGATGCGCGATTTTACCTTGTCCTCCACCGTCACTTTCAAGACATAGTCGCCGGGGTTGATGCCCAGCGGCAATTGAACAAGCCGATTGAAAAAGAAATCGGTTCGCTTGTTCAGGCAAATGTCGATGACCTCCATTTCGTCCGGATCTTTCCACACGGAATGGCCTTGCGGCGTCAAGAGTTCAAGGCGATGCGCGATTCGCGTGCGGTACTTGCCGTCGGACGTGGATTCCGTGGCGAAGTTCTTCACTTCGCAATAGAGGTACGCTTCGTTGGCTTTACCGCTGACGAAGAATCCATCCGGTATGGCTTCGTAGCGACCGTAGCTGTGGATGCTCGTACACAGCACGACGCGCGGTATCTCCAGGTCGGCGTTAGAGACCAGCCATTCCTGCAAGTCCTGAACTGCTTCGACGCTCTCCTCCGACACCGCCGTCGGGTCGTGCATCACTTTCTGTGTGGCGATCGCGGACTGCACGATTTTCATGAGCAGGACCGCCTGATCCGGATTCATATCCTCCGGCAGTGCGAGGGCCTTCTCGGTCATCCCCTCAGCGAGGTACAAATAGCGCAAGCGCACTTGATGGTCGACGTCGTTTGGTTCCTGGGCCACCAGCGCCTCAAGCCGTTCGATCTCGCGCTCGATTGCCGCCGGCAAGGCGACTGACGATTGGCCGACGTCGACCGGACGGTTGGCCATCGCCACTTCGGGCATGGGCTGTGCGACGGGCCTCTCCGCCACCGGCCGAATGGAAATGCCGGACAGCACCGGCAGCACGCGGCGACCGGGCGGCTGATAGCCAAAGTAGTCCTCCCCCACCCGACCCAATGAAGCCGAACTCATCGATTCCGTGTGCTTTTGAGCGTCCATGAGGCTCGGCTGGAGCAGGGCGGGATGGGTCGGTTGGTGCCGCGGTTCGATACTGACACGCCCGGGCCGTTCGCTCGGGAGGTTGTCGATGTAATGAGTGACTTGCTCCGATACGGATCGCTCCGCGCGGGCTGGATCCTTCGCCGCGAGAGGCTGAGACGGAATGCGCTCTTGAGCCGGGGGAGTGGGTTGGCGCTCGGCGTGATGGGTCTGGCCGTTCTTGATTCCAGCCACGTGGGCCGGGTCTGCATGCACCCCGCACACAGGATCATGCAGCCGATCGGGGTCAGCGCTG
>JACZTW010000315.1 GCA_022573485.1 Planctomycetota bacterium | reverse complement strand
GACTTGAATACGCCCCAAAGGCTTGGGCTGCTGGCGAAAGTCTGTGACGCAGTACAGCACGCCCACATGAACAGTGTGATTCACCGCGACCTCAAGCCGGCCAACGTGCTGGTGGACCGCTCGGGGCAACCGAAGGTTCTGGACTTCGGCATCGCCCGCATGACCGACTCGGATGTCCAGGCCACCACGATTCGAACGCAGGTCGGGCATCTGCTCGGCACGATCCCGTACATGAGCCCCGAGCAAATCACGGGCGATCCAGCCAATGTGGACACTCGTTCCGACATCTACGCCCTCGGCGTCATCGGGTACGAGCTCTTGGCGGCCCGCCTCCCGCACGACCTGCACAGCCGCACCGTCCCCGAAGCCCTGCGTGTGATGACCGAGGAAGACATTACGCCCTTGAGTGTGATCGACCGCGCTTTCCGCGGCGATCTCGACACCATCTTCGGAAAAGCCCTGGCCCGCGACAAAGCCGAACGCTACCAGACGGCCCTCGACTTCAGCAACGACATTCGACGCTACTTGCAGAGCGAGCCCATCCTCGCCCGACCGCCGAGCACCGGCTACCAACTGCGAAAGATGCTCCTGCGCCACAAGCTGCCGTTCGCGTTCGCGACCGTCCTCTTCGTTGTACTCGCCGGCTCCGCCCTCTCTTTGTGGACCCAATCGCGCGAGGTCGGCAGGCAACGCGATAAGGCCGTGCTGGCCGAGAGGCTGGCCGAAGAGCGCCTCCTGGGAATGACCGACGCACACCGCCAACGCGACAGGGAAGCACGCAAGGCTGAGGAGATCAATCGATTCCTACAGGGCATGCTGGCTTCCGCCGATCCCACCAGGGAGGGCCGCCACGTCACAGTCTTGGAGGTGGTCGATCAGGCCGCCGCACGAGTTGATCACGAGTTGGAAGGCCTTCCGGATGTCGAGGCTGCCGTGCGTTCTACATTGGGAACCACCTATCAAAGCCTCTCAAAGTATGAGCAGGCGGAAGAGCAGTTCCGCGAAGTCGTCGCCCTCTACAAACTACGCCCAGGCCCGCAACGCTTGGAAGCGGCCGATGTGATGGACAAACTCGCCGCCATTCTCAGCGCCAAGGCGAACTTCGAGGAGGCAGAGAAATTCTATCGTGACGCGTTGGCCATTCGGCGCGAGGTGCTCGGAGACGAGCATCCGCAACTGACCACATCGCTCAATGAAATGGCCACCTTCTTCCACAACCGAGGCGACAGGAAGGCAGCCGAACCGGTTGTCCAGGAAGCACTGAGGTTGTACCACGAAATCCTCGACCAAGGGCAGGCCCTGATCGACGTCGATCTCTCCGGGCTGGCCGCTTATCTGTGCATGCAAGAGAAGTACGACGAGGCGCTAGCCCTCTATCGCGACACGTTGGACATGCGCCGGCGGCTGCTGGGCAACGATCACTTGCTCGTGGCCTACGATTTGATCGGCCTCGCCGGATTGATCGGCTCAGGCAGTGAAAATGCCGAGGCGGAGGCCTACGCGCGCGAAGCGCTCCGCATCCAGCGCCGGCACCTTGGCGACAAGCATGTGGACGTGGCCGAGACACTCACCTACCTGGCCGGCTATCTGCGCGCCGGCGGTGATACGGCGGGCGCCGAAAAATTGCTCCGCGAGTCGTTGGCCATGCGCCGTGAGTTGCTGGGGAATGTGCACGAAGTCGTCGTCGATGGCTTGATGAGACTGACAGACTTGCTCAAGCTCCAGGGAACGATCGATGATATCGCGCCGCTGTACCGCGAAGCCCTCGCCACCAGCCTCGAACTGCTCGGTGAGGACCACCCCACGGTCGCCTATGTCCGCTCCCAGTTTGGCCGATCCCTGTTCTACGCCGGGCGATACGTTGAGGCGGAAGGGCTGCTCCGCAGCAGCATGACGCATCACCATAAGACGCTCCCCGAAGGCCACTGGCGGCTGGCCTACGTGCAGAGCGACCTCGGTGCCTGCCTCACGGCGCTCGGGCGATATGCTGACGCCGAGCCCCAGTTGCTCGAAGCCTATGAGTCCATCAAGGCCAAGCGAGGCCCACAGCACAAGAAAACGATCGAGACACTCGAACGAATCGTCGCGCTGTACACTGCCTGGAACAAGCTCGATCAGGCTGCCGGGTACCGCGCGATTCTCAACCAATCCACAGCCGACAAATCACCCTGAGCGAATCTCAGCAAAGCCCACGCGGTCACGCTCCACCCTCCTGAGCCGCAGCGTTCACGCTGCGGACAGTCCCAGGAGGAGTGTATCGGCCTGCGTCTCGCAGGCCGGTGTGCCACGGCCGTGTCGGCCGTGCGCTCGAGCACAGCGCGTCCCACGGCTGGCGCCGTGGGCTACTGCTCTATCGCCCCGTCTGGGGCTTGATGATGATGCGGTCGCGACATCCCAAGAGCGTACGCGTGTGACTGGCAGCTCATCTGCCAGCGCGACAAATGATGGGCACTTTCACGGGCAGATCCGCCTGCGGCGGACCGGCGCCACCCCGCCGGGAGGCACGTCCCACTCGTCGATCCCTCTTGCAGACGATCCAGAGGTGTGATATACGGACAGGAAACCAAAGTTCCGCATGTAATTCAGATCAATCTGATTGTTGTTCGAGTAACCGACGAGTGTGAGAACCTGAATGTTGAGATCATTTCCGACTGAGGTTGCCGAGAAGCTCAGGACTTACGTCTACCGACTCATTGACCCGCGAAGCGGAGAGACCTTCTACGTCGGCAAAGGCAAGGGCGATCGTGTCTTCGCGCATAGCCGTGCGGACATCGAAACGGATGAGCTCGGAGATAAACTTAAGCGCGTTCGTGAAATCCGCGTCACCGGATTTGAAGTCGCGCACGTCATCCATCGACACGGCATGGACGACAAAACGGCACTGGAGGTTGAAGCCGCACTAATCGATGCGTATCCCGGATTGACAAACGTTGTGATCGGTGGCAGCGATGTCGGTGCGATGCACGCTCAGGAAATCGTGAACCGTTATCAGGCAGATGTGGCCGAGATCAAGCGTCGCGCGATTCTCATCAACGTCAATCAGAGTGCCACCGAAACATCGCTCTACGAGGCAACAAGGTACGCATGGAGAATTGCTGTGAAGAAGGCCCAACGTGCTGAAGTTGTCCTTGCCGTTCGTCAGGGTATTATTGTCGGGGTGTTCATTGCCGAGAAGTGGTTGCCGGCAACGCCTGAGAACTTTCCAGGACGCGAGCCCGTTGAAGGACGGCATGGGTTCATCGGCACAGAGGCATCGGATAGCATTCGGAAGATGTATGCTGGCAAACGCATTCCGGACAAGTATCGAAAGAAGGGGGCGGCCAATCCAATCAAGTACACTTATCGCTAGGCACACCTCGAACCCGAACAATCGTACGCACCAGGGCTGGCCGTCGGGTGGAAATCAAGTTGAACGTCATCACCGCCGGTTGCGGCACCCCGGCGCGGAAGCGATGGACGTAGCATCGTAAACGTATCGGCCTGACGGAGGCGCCGCCAGAGCATGAGCAAACTGAAGATCC
>JACZTW010000066.1 GCA_022573485.1 Planctomycetota bacterium | reverse complement strand
CCGACGGCTCACACGCAAGCGAATCGCCAGATCGAGATGATGCCGCCCCTTGCCCGATACGTGCAGCACCACGAGAGAATTGTTCGGATTGTCGTGTTGCTCTGCCTGCTCGCTTGCGTGTTGTGCTGGTTGTACGATGCCCAATCGAGCCGGCCGGCCGTCCAGGTCGGCCCGGGCCAGCACGCCGCCGCCAACCGGAAGCGGAATGGTGACGGAGCCGTCAGTGTAGACGTTGATGTCGATCGATCCTTCGACGAGCAAGTATTCGTCACCTTCGAGCACCGCGGTGAACGACGCCCCGGCGAGCGCGTAGGGCGCCGGCGGATCAACGGTTTCGATCCGCTCGTCAGGATAGGCCCTGTTCCACAATTCGATGAAGCGGTCGTAGGGCACAAGCAAGTGGTCCACGCCTTTGATGCCGGTTTCAGAGTCCGGATCATACGGCAGGATGATTGCATCATCGGGAACCTCGACGGGCTCAGGCGGTTTGACGACCATCACGTACAGCGGCGCATCTTCCGGATCGCCTGCCGCAGCAAGAGCCGCAGGCGCATTCATCAATGCAATGAGTATGACCAGCGCGGCCGGCGTCGTGAACGCTCCAGGAGCGGACCCCGCAGGGGCGCTCGGTATGGGTGTGGGTTGCAACTTTCCAGCGAGCCTTTGAGCCATCCGGGCCAGCAAGTAATAAGGCGGCAGCAGGCACGCCGCGTAAAAGGTCGTGTTGAGCACGCAGGTCAGGAAGGGTGAACCAGTGATCAACGGCAGCAATGTGGACATCAGCGCAGTCAGTACGACGAACCGCACTTTGATGCCTGCCGGCCGGCGCGTCAACGACAGACCCACCAGACCGATCCCCAAAGCCAAGGCCCATGCCAAGGCATCGACCCGGCGGCGCTCTGCCAAGGTCACAACGAGTCGAGGCTGTTGTCCCAAACTTCGGAAAGTGATCTGCTCGCCAATTTGCTCCAGATCGATCTTCAAACTGCGCACTCCCTGCAACGCCCAGGGAGTTTTAACCTGCGTCGCTTGCGCCGAGTCCGAAGCGTCAGCATCTACGGGTGCCGGCCTGGCCGATGCAGGGACTTGATCGGCCCGCGGGAGGGCAGCGGCATCCGGAGACTCCTCACGCTGAGCCAGCTTAGCGTCCGCTCCAAGCAAGGATTCAATGAGTGGTCTTTCGGAGGAGCTCGACCGAAAGAGTTCCAAGCCCGTTGAGATATTTTTCATTCGAGCGGCGCCGGCACGCCGCGAGAGTTCGCGGGCGCGGGCTAAGCTGAATCCACCGTAGAAAAGTTTTACTCCACCACTGAGCCGGTACAGGAAATTCGCCACAACCGAGAATGCGGGTTCGGGCGCGGAGATTTGATCCGTCACGACGGTTCCGGCGGTGTGGAGCACGCGATACCCGGTCGGCAGATACAAATGCCAACGAAGATCCGCTGCCGGTACTTCAGCGCTGGACGAATTGTCTTCAGCGCGCACAAAAAGCCGTGGGGCCGACATTTCGACGTCGGCCAGAAAAGCGATTGGTTCGACGGGCGTCTCGTAAACGATTCGCAGGTCATGCAGAGAATCGTCACCACCCGCCGGCAAACTGAGCAGCAGCTTCTGCCCCTCGCGTTGAGGTTTTGCGGGTGTACCGTCGAGTTCCGCTGACCACAGCGTGGAACCCGGCGGCAGTTGCACTTCGAGGAGCTGTGCTTTGGTCCGCAGGCGGTAGCGAACGGCAGTCTGGGTCAGCCCCGTGGGCGACAGCACCGTGACCAGTTCAGATTCTTGCACGAGCACCGCCGGCAAGCCGTAGGCGGGGTGGCGAAGGAAGCTGAGGCTGGCCTCCGGCGAATCGCCGACGAATCGGTAAACGCCCAGAAGTCTCTTGCCGGTCTTGTATTCGGCATCAACCAGCTCACCGATATCCACTTCGCGCATTTTGGCGTTGATTTGAACGTCCAGCTCAGCGCTGCCTTCCACCGCCACGAAGCCGGATTGGTACGCCACCCCGTCGGCACGCACCACGGGCAAAACCAAGTCCTTGGACTGGTCCTCTCCGAGCGGCTGCTGGAGGTCGATCGCCAGCCGCACCGTGTCGCTTCGACCTTGAGCCAGCAGGATGTTCCAGCGACGCATGCCGTCTACGGTTTCGCTGCCGTACTCTTTCAAAGTGACGCCATCGAGGCCTCGGATAGACAATGCTGCTGGCGTGCCGGCCGGCAGCACGAACGCCAGCCGGCGCACTCGCGCCTCTTCGATGTCGTAGGAAATCTCGTAATGGGCAATGAGCACGTCCGATTTGATCTTGAAGAATGAATAGGTCTGCGCGGTCAGCCGTGGCTTGACGCGCACTGCGGTCAGCGTGGCCTGGTAAGGCTGGCTGTCGAAACGATAGGCCAGGTTCGTCGCAACGCCGCCCAATCCGTAATCATCCTTCTCATTCTCATCCAGGGGCCTGAGCCGTTCGAGTGCCTCCGGCCGAACAGTCAAATCATCGCGAGTGGCCACGGCAATGGCGCCCTCTTCTCGCGCCGCGCCGACCACCGCGACGACGGGGAACGTCACAGACCGAGACGTCCAATCGCTCAGCCACTCCACGGGCTCGCCATGCGCGTGAAAATAGATATTGCGCTCCTCACCGGCCGTGATGCCCTGTAGCAACTTCACGTGAATCCGCGATGGCCCGTCCGATTTGCCGTAGCGCTCGATCGGCAGGACCGTGCCATCCGCGGTGGTCACGCTGGTGACGTGCCACCATGCCGGCAGCGAGAAATCAAACTCGAACAACTCTTCCGCTTGCGGCAGAAGCGCGAAGCCGCCGCGAAGCTCTTGCCTTCGATCCGTCAGCGTGAGCAGCAGATTCGTCGTCACGAACAACTGGGAAGGCGGCTTGGTGAACAGTGCATGCAAACTGAACTGCGACTGTGGGGCGTAGAACGCGACAATCGGGCGAAGGGATGGAGCACTTGTGTTACCCTCAAAGATCGTCGCCGGCAGGGCTCGATGCAGCACCGCCGTGTCGATGGGGATTAGACCGTCGGTTGTAATTGAGTTTGCTTCCAGACGATCTTCGACGAGCAGACCGATGACGGCCACTTGCCCCGCCACATCCAGGGCTTCGAATTTCGGCAGCGACCAGGCATCGCTCAGCTGCGCGCTGCGAACGGCAGACACCTTCAAGACGACGGTTTCGGTAGTTTTTTCGCGCAGTCGGATGTCGAGAATCCGTCGTTCGTTTCCCATCACAACGCCCCAGCGGGCGAGTAGGGGTGATTTGACGTTCGTGATTTGAAAGCCGTCCGGGAGGGCGAATCGAAAATGATCGACGGCCTGGCGCAGGATGGCCATCGAAAATGTCGCGTGCAACCGCTCGTAGGCTTCGGTGATCTCGGCCACGATCACGCTTCGAGCGACGACCACGCGCTGCTGTCGTTTCGAGCGACTGTTGAGCGTCATCACCAGCGAGTTATGGCCGCGTTTGGGGAGCAGTTCGAAGCGCGTCACATCGGCGTCAGCGTCGACGACGCGTGTGATCGTTGCGGCGCCACTTCTGATCTCCACGTCACCCGGCACGGTCAAGTGCAGCTTCGTGGCGGCGGGAGTTGGAATCATGAAATTCAAAACTTGCCGGGCGGCGGCCGTCTCCAGCGGTGCGACCATGTCGAGTTTCAGACGATGTTGTCCTCGACCCTCAACGAACAGCAGGAACCGCCCATCGTCGGCCAGCCCGATGGGTGCGCCCTGCCCGTCCAGCGTCGCTCGGCGCAAGCCAACACCCCCGAGGCTCAGGCCGACGGCCTGTAATCCGTCTTCGAGCACGTCCACAACGAGCGTGCCGGTAATGTTGGCACGGCCTTGCGCGATGTGAATCGCATACTCGGCGGAAATGACGGCTGCCGGGCGCGGGGCGCGGTTCTCCGGAGTCACCCGGGCTAGAGACAGAAGATCTTCGTACTCTTGCCGAGATAACAGCACACGGCGAGGCTCGTGCTCAAGCAGCACGCTGAGATCCTCAAAGGGCACAAAGATCTCGCGAACTACTTGCGTTTCCTGGACCACGCCTTCGGCCCACAAGAACCGTGCATCCGTAGTGAGAACAACGATCAGGCCCACCATAGAGAAGTGAATAAATCTACTCATCGCTGCCACCTCCTTCACGATCCCCGCTCTTTTCATCAGGCGGTGGTTCGCTCTTCCGATCCACTTGTGGTGGGGACGAGGACGCCGGAGCGGCGGCTGGCGCAGCTTGCTCTCGCAGGCGGGCCAGCTTTGCCTCCTGGCGGGCTTTCGCGCGGGCAGCTACGACCGGATCGTGCGGACGAATCCACACGACGTAATGCAACATCCACAGGACCATCACAATAAAGATTGCCGAGAGCAGCGTTCCGTCGGCGACCTGCCGCAAGAACGTCGGGAAGAACACACCGCTCAGTACGAGCAAGACCAGGAACACGCCCACGGTCAGCCATCGCGCGGAGGCCTTGCGGCGCAGCAAGACCACTCCGCCGAGCACAATAGACATGAACACGAGCACGTTCAGCCAATCCTCATCCATCGTGAACAGTCGCAGCCTGCTGTCCGCTGCGGGATGCGAGGCCGAGAAGAGATACAACCGGCCGGCTGTCTGAAAGGTGTCGGTCACTGGGATCGTGGCATCGATCCCTTCGTTGACCCAGTTTGTGAGATCCCCGTCGTTGCGGCGAGCGAATGGCTGGAGATCGAGAGTCGGCTTCCGGCGCCAGAACAACTCATCGGTCCACGGCCCGCTAGACCCCAAGTACACACGCTCAGCAGGCAGATATACGCACAAATACACTCTCTGAATGGCCGGCTCCAAAGGAAACACAGGATAGTCCAGGAGCATGCTGGCGCCGGAGACCGTGTAACGGAGTTCCACGTGAATCGGCTGGTCCGCATCCAGACCAACGAGCGGCAGGAAGTAATCATCCTGATCGCCATGCTCGAGCGCTACCGGCCGGCCGTTGATACGCAGGGGCACACTGTCAAACTCGACATTTCCGGGCAGTCTGACAGCCAGGCGCTGTCGCGCGCTGCGCAGGCGATAAAGCGCCTGCACCGATGTCTCGCCGCTCCGCGTGACGACCATCCGCAAGACGGCCCGCTCGATGCTGGTGCGCTTGACTGCTTCGAGTTTGTAGCGCGTGGCCTTGACGGCCAACTCCCAGTCATCGTGAAACTCGAATGCCCGAGCAGCCTCAGACACCTTGGCGCCGGCCATCAAGTCGTGCCGCGGATCGATCGGCCGGAGCCCCTGAGGCTCGCCGGATTCGCGCACATCGATCGTTTCCGCCTTCGTCAGCACGATTTGGCCCCAGGCTCGGTCGACGTTCACAGGTTTGAAACGCGGAATCTGCAATTCGATGCTTTTTCCGATCTCGAGCTGCTCAATCTTCTTCTCCAGAGACAGGTTGATCGTGACATTGCCGATGAATTCCGTCTCCCCCGTCAGGCTCCAGGCGACGTAGCCGTCCGGCAAGTCGCTCGGTGGGGGATCGATCACGTTTTCCCGAACGCGAGGGGTGTTGTTGCGAATCTCGTCGAACACATCACTAGGGATGTCGATTCTCAGTGTCTTGACACCGCTGTAGCGAATGTCATAAAAAAAGGTGGCCTCGTACTTCACGACGCCGGCCTGGATCCGGGCCACGAGCAACTGGCGCACCGTGACGTGCGGCTGGCGGCGCTCGACTTGCAGGTTCAACACTGCGTCCTCTCGGCCAAATACGAAGGCCAACACCGCTCGAGTACGGCTTGGAGGTGAACTCTGCGAATCCATGCCCTTGAGCGCCTCCTCGAAGGATACGCTTCGCAGTCCCTCCACCTCGCCGGGATTTACACGTAAGCTTTCGGACGCGTAGACGACGAGCCGGCCGCTCTCGTGCTCAATGGACATCGTGGGCGGTTTGGGAACCTTCAATAAAATGGTGACCGCGTGACCGGATGGTTCCAACAGGTCCGGCTCGACGAGGTTCCTTCGCAACTCCACTGCCAGCGCGACACGGCCGAAGGCTTTGCGGGCCAAGTTGACCACCAGGCGGCTTTCGCCCTCAACGTAGTAGGCGTCCACGTCAGCAGCCTGCGCGCCGGCTGCGGCACGACCGCGTACAGAGCTGACGTGATAGCCGGTCGGGATTTCCAACTCCAGCCTGAAAACGCCGGTCCGTTCAATGTGATAGATGGCCAGCACCTCGAGCGTGAGGCGCTCCGGTTCGAGATACGCCTTGACCAGTGTGTCAACCACGATGCGAGGCTGAACCTTCTCAACCTGGAGGCTCAAATCAAACGGCACCGACACGTAGCGGTACGAAAAGGTCCACTGGTCACCGGCGAGCGACGGCGGCAATTCGGCGTGGTCGATCTGCATGAGCCGAGACTTGCTAATCGCTTCCGCGCGCAGGCCCTCCGCGACGTGCACTACGACAATGCCACGTTGCCTGCTCGAATTGGCCGCTTTGATCGTGGGGATCTTCACTTCTTGCCGTGCGCTCTGGTCGGTGAATTGCTCCAACTCGATCGTCACTTCTTGTATCTTTCCGGCCGGCTCGAACAATTGGATCGTGATCCGCTGAACATCGGTGCCCTGTTCGACGGACCACTGCCGGACGTTGGCGTTGAACACATCGACGATCTGTTGATCCACGGGCACCTCAACGACGAGTCGGAAAAGCTCGGCCCGGCTGATGTCATAGGTCAGGGTGCAGCTCGTGCGTACGGCTCCTTCCTCGATCCAGGTCTGTTGCCGAGCCTGTACTTCGGCGATCGCTTCCAAGCCGGCAGCGCCTTCCGCTTTCGGCGTCCAGTCGAGGCGAACGATCGGCGCTGCGCCGACGAAGGCCCGAACAATCGTGTAATCCGCAGCGTCGGCATGACCCTTTGCGCGGGCGCCATCGCCCGAGACAACTACTTCCGTAGCAGCGATGAGCGGATGAATGTTGACCTTAACGCCGGATTCGGGAATGCGAATCTCCCAGCGGCTGACCGGCGCCTGGGGCACCTCAAACGAGATGCGGTTTTGCCCCGGCGACTTTTGAAGCGCTTTGGCGTACTCGAGCGACAGCTCGAACAGTTCAGGCTCCTCACCCTTCTTCTCGATGATCAACTTGTGGCCGCCCCCGCCCGGCTCGAAAACCAGGCGCGCCGGCTCGTCGCCCAGCATCGCGCTGATCACCGCTGCATCACTCAGGCGCAGCGGAATTTCGTGCCAGCCCTTGGTGAGGATCTCGAATTTCACCTTGGCCACCACGCGAACGACGTCCCCTGAAACAACCGCCCGATGTTCAACTTCGGTGATCAATGCGCCCACGGGAGGTTTATCTTCGGAAGGTCTACGTGTCGCTTCACGAGCGGCGGTCCATAATCTCTGAAATTCCTCGTAAGGCAGAAAGACGCCGCGGCCCTCCCTTTCGAAGACCTCTCTAAGCTTCGTATAGGGAATGTAGATGCTTTGTTCCCTGATCTTGGCGTCTTCGCTGGCGGTACCGTTGGCGGATTCATTCGTCTGGTCCGCAGCAGAAACCAGTGCAGCCGCCAGGAGCAGAATAACTGTGGGTGCCTTGGGCGAGAGCCTGATGCGTTTCGTTTCTTGATGCATACGATGTTCCCTCAAAAACGGACTATCACGCAGGCCCCAGCCCGCGCCTCCTGTGCCCTCATCAGCAAATATCAAGACCAGGCCGGCGTGTCAAAGCCAGGGCGTTTGGAAAGCTCACTCATACGCTCAGACGCATCCGCGGGGAGTAAAGTTCCAGGTTTTTGCGAGGGAATCGACGTGCTTGCATGTGCAAGAAAGAGGGGGCACGACCTTGAATACGGCAAAACCTCCGCCTGCAGGGATAAACCGGGGGCTCCATCGCCGTGTCCCGCAGGTCGCTGCGCACGATTGGCACTAATTGCCTCTTACCGCACCGCAGCCTCTATCTCCGGCGTATAATGCTGCAGACCATACAAACGACAGGATCGGTCCTGGTGATCTCCCGAATTCATGCCAAAAGGGATCCACGGCGATGACTCACCAACTACGTTGGATGCTGGTTTCTTGTGTCGTGCTGGGCAACCTACCAGCTTTCATGTCCAGCGGTAGTTCTTGACTTGTTCCTCGTAGAGCACGTGCCCGTCGACCCTCGGATAGAACATTCGTAGATCGGACGCATCGGGAACGCTGAAGGATCTCATCTCACGATCCGTCAGCTAATAAGGCCATAAGTGCCTCTCCCTCTTCGGCACTTCGCTCGCGTCGACTGTGAACAGGCGACGTCCCCCACTCACCGTGCCCGATCTGACGTCCGCCACCATGTCAAGGCGAACATGGCGCTGGAGCATTCCGGAAAAACGCATCGTCATCAAGCGCATTGATTGACACTCGCAAGAATGCTTGGCAGGCGTCTGCCTGGCGACCGTGCGACAGGTGCGAGGATTTGGCAGACAAGCGGACTTTCTGTCGTGGAGGCCTGCTCACGAAAGCTGCTTCTTGGCATGCGTATTAGCCGAAACCGATCAATGTGAGAATGACACTGGCAACGCCAGCGATGAGGCCATTAACCACGAGATCAAACAAGTCCCACAAAAGGGTAGTCAGGAACATGGTAGTCCTCCTCTTGGCCAACTTTTCCCAACCATCGAACTTTTCGCAGGTACCTTACCCCAATAGGCGCTCGACCACAATCTGAAATCGCTTGTTCCACTGTGAATTCCGCCGGTTTTCCTGGAACGCGGATACGGGCCAAAGTCCATTCGGGCGTCGTGTAGTAGTTGTACGAAACCCCCATCCCATGCTCTTGAAGGGTGTTCGGTACGGCTGTAGAATACCTGCCACATGTCGTCAGCACTTTGGAGTAAATGTGCCCGTGATTATCCCGACCTTAGGGAGCATGTCATGAACTTCGGTATCGACACGAAGATCGTTGTGTTGGCATTCGGTCTCGTCACCGTCACGGCGGCGTTGTCAAGAAAGAACAGGATCCCCGCGATCGCGCGATTCTGGCAGCAATCCAGATGCGTACATTTATGGTCCAGCGCTAGGAGGCGCCGTCGCGGAACAACCAAATCTGCTAGCCGATGCGAACCGCGATTCACACGAGCTTCGCAACGCCCGGAGTCATCGGCAAAGAAGGATACAAGTTCAGTTATGATCAATCGGGTGACACGGTCAACACGGCAAGCCGCATGGAATCCACGGGGGCGCCCGGCGAGATGAACATCTCGCGCGCGACCCATGACCTCGTTCAGGAGTTTTTTGAGATCACGCCCCGAGGTGCCATCGCGGCGAAGAACAAGGGCGAGCTGGAGATGTTCATCGTAGAGGGCATCAAGCCAAAGTGGCGAGCCCCGGACGAGGACACCCAGCCGGGCTTCGAATTTAGAAAGATGTTGAAGGACCTGGTCCAGTCAACAGCACCGCAGGACTCGTCCATTCACATCTTGCAAGACTCAGGGACACCACGATGACAAGAACTCTCGCAAGAATCTGCAATCGGCGCAATGTTCTCGCGTCAACGTTTTTGGTTGCTGTGTTTAGCTTGGTTGCCACGGCCGTGAGTTGCTCCATGCGCTCAAACCTGCAGGTTGCGGATACCGCCGAGTTAAGAGAGGAGGACATGCCAAAGTGTGATCAAGATGATCCGCTGGAGGCGGCAGAATGCCGTGGGGCCAACTATCACGCGCGGCTGCTCTCACAAAAGGGCCCTTACCTGTCGGCCGCCGCCTGCAAGGAGTGCCATCCCGGCCATTACAAGGAATGGTCCGTGTCCCCGCACGCCTACGCCCAGCTCAGTCCCGTGTTCAACGCAATGCACGGCAAGATCCTCAAGCTGACCAATGGTACCAACGGTGATTTCTGTATTCGCTGCCACACACCCGTTGGAATGGAACTGGGTGAGAAAATCTTCGACAGCAACCTCAATCGCCACCCGGTATCACGTGAAGGGATCACCTGCATCGTGTGCCACCGAGTCAAGCAGCCCTACGGGAAAATCAGCGGAAGGTATCGAATCCAACGGGAGGACGAAACAGGCGATATCTTCGAGCCGGTTTACGGTCCTGTCGGAAACGAAAACCTCAAGCGGGCAGTGACCACCGGCAGAATAAAAGTTGATCGCGATTCCCAAGCCAGGGCTTTGGCGGCCCATTCTGAAATCAAAAGGGCGAGCCATCTCAGCGCATCTTCCTTTTGTGGTATATGTCACGATGTCACATTGATGAACGGTTTTCGGCTGGAGGAAGCCTTCAGCGAATACAAGACCTCGCCGGCTGCTGCCGAGGGCACCAGCTGCCAGGACTGCCACATGGGCTATGAACCCGGCGTTCCGAACACGTATCGCCTTGAGCCTGCCGCCGTCGTCACCGGCATCGCCGAACTGCCCAAGCGTAAACGGACCAACCATATGTTCATAGGACCAGATTACTCCGTGGTCCACCCCGGCATCTTCCCGCACAATCCAGACGCGCTGGAGTTCAGGGCACCTGGGGATTGGTTGTCTTTTGATTGGAAAGCTGGCTGGGGAACACCTGAGTTCGAGGACAACGTGGATGAAGAACACGTGTTTCCGCCAGGCTGGGATGAACTAGATGCGCGCGAATCTGCCCGCGAGTTCATCGAGGAGAACCTCGAGCGATTGGTCTGGGCACAGAAAGAACGAAACAAGCTCCTGAAATTGGGCTATCAGCTCGGTCAAATCGTGCCGCTGAAGGCGAGCAGCAGCGGTATCAAGTTTAAGGTTGAGGTCTCGAACGGAACGAATGGGCATGGTGTGCCCACGGGGTTCGACGCAGAAAGGCTGGTGTACCTTCAGGTCACGGTTACGGACGCCGCCGGCAACGCCATCATGAAGTCGGGTGACCTCGACCCCAACGGCGACCTGCGTGACCTCCATTCGCTCTATGTGCACAACAACGATCTGCCGCTCGACAAACAATTGTTCAATCTGCAATCGAAGTTCATCACACGCAACATTCGCGGCGGTGAACGCGAGCAGGTGCTGGCGGTCAATACCTCGCTCAGTGCCCTGCGCTTCTTGCGCCCGGCCACCACGCCCACCATCCTGACCGGACGTCCCCTTGGCGCGCGCAAGCACAAGCAAAACATCGCTCCCGACGATTCACGGTGGGCTGAGTATTCCGTCGCCGCATCGGCGTTGACGGGCAAAGGTCCCTACACCGCCGAGGTCAAAATTATCTCCGGCATGGTGCCGGTGAACCTCATTCACGAGATCCACGATGTGGGGTTCGACTACAACATGAGCGCCAGGCAAGTCGCTCATGCCGTCGTCTACGGACTGGACGGCCGCATCGAAGGACCCGAGGATGCGCCCAATGACTATGGTGGCCACACTGTCCTGCACAGACGCGTCCATACGTTCGACCTGCACGCGAACTGAGTGACAGTTTGTGACTTCGCATGATAGTATTTCGTGGTCCGCCCAGCGGCAGCCTCCGCTCGGACCGGCTTACTAATCCACCGAACCACGAAATACAGGGACGTGACCGAGAAAACGGAAGACGCAAGGACGAAGGGCTTCGCGGCGCAAGAATGGCAGAATGTTCAAGGCTCATCAAGAGAAAAGTCGGCGGCGTCCTGGCTGTCGCCTTGAGCTTCAGCGCGGTGGGCGTGAATCCCACGGTGCGGGCCGGCGGTGCTGAAGGCGACAATAGCCTGAACGATGAAGCCATTCCACTGCAGTTCGATCAGGTTCCTGAGCGCCCCTTTGCGCTGGACTGGGGCACGCGCTTCCTCAAACGCGGACCCACAGGTCCCGAGATTGAGCTGCTCACCGGCGCCGTGTGGCAGCCGTCGCTTATCGTCTTCGGAACCTATCGCACCGCCATTCAGACGTTCGACAATGGACAAACCAGGTTCTCGGAATGGGCCAACCGACTCGACATCTTCGGTGAGCTGCGTTTGACAGGCACCGAGCGCCTCGTTGTCGGATTGCGCCCCTTCGATGAAGACGGTCGCTTCACGAGTTTCAATCTTCATCCAACCGAAAATGACGACTGGCAGACGGCGTTTAACGTGGACATTACCACACTGTTCTTCGAGGGCGAGTTGGCCGAATTGTTCCCAAATCTTGACCCTGAAGACACGACTCCGCTGGACCTCGGCTTCTCGGTGGGCCGGCAGCCCATCTTTATTCAGGAAGGCATGCTGATCAACGACACCATCGATGCCGTCGGCCTGGTAAGAAACACCCTCATGCCTTCCGGCACCTCAAATCTGCGTTTCACGTTTCTCTACGGCTGGCACGGCCTCAACCGCGGCAACAATTTTGCGGGAAACAATCTTGAGGACGACACCGCCCAGTTGTGGGGTCTTTTCACAGAGTTGGACACGCGCTTCAGCACCATCAACCTGGATTTGGCCTACGTCGACTCCCGACACACCGGGAGTGCCCTCTACGCCGGCGCCAGTGCCGTGCAACGCATCGGGCATCTGAACACTTCCTTTCGCGTGGTGGCTTCTTTGCCAGCCACCGGAGAAACGTCGTTCCCGCGTACCGACGTCCGCCGCCGAACGCCACCCCCACCGCTGCCGCCGCCCGCGGGCCTGACCTTGTTGCCATTCTCGCCGACCCGCAGACCACCCGAACCCATCCCTGCGGATCCGCGCGCCACGGACCAGAACACGCGAGGCGTCTTGTTCTTCGGTGAGCTTTCCTGGACACCGCCACACACACACGATCTCGTCTACCTCAATGGCTTCTACGCCAAGAATCGTTTTTCTTCCGCTGCGCGAGATCCGGCGACCGGTGGACCCCTTGGCCGCACCGGCATCTTGTTCTCAGCCGTAGGCCTGGGCCGCTACGGCTCGGCGCTCAGCAACCAGGCAGAAGATGCCTATGGGGCGAGTTTCGGCTATCAGCGGTTTCTTGACCACGAGCACCGCAAGCAGTTGATCCTCGAGATCGGCGGCCGCAAAGACACCAACGGCGTGCATGAGGATCAAGCGGCGATCGGATTGCGCTACCAACAAGCCTTCGGCCAGCATACACTGTTACAAATCGATGCTTTTGCCGGGGTGCAAGAAGAAGAAGAACCTTCGTTTGGAGTGCGCATGGAATGGGCTTTTCGCTTCTGATCTCTCATGAGTCGAGATCGGTGCAATGACAGGCATCATGCAGACCATCGCCGTCGTGCTGCTGGCTTTTCTGCTGCTTCAAGCCGTGCTGCTGTTCATCTCATCCTGGCGCGGGCACGCGAATCGTTCAAGGCAGCAGGAGTTGTCCCTTAAATGCCTGCAAACACAAATTGACTCGGCGAAACAAGAACTGGCCCACCGCCAACGCCTGCATAGACTCTCGTGGCAAGGCTACAGGAAGTTTGAGGTCAAGACAAAGACACCCGAGGGCGACAGCGGTATTTGTTCCTTTCAGCTGGTGCCACACGACAGCAAGCCGCTGCCCCCTTATCAACCCGGTCAGTTCTTGACCTTCAAGCTTTCCATTCCGGGACAAAAAAAACCGGTCATTCGCTGCTACTCGCTCTCGGATTGCTATCGCGAATCGGCCGACCACTACCGCGTCACGATCAAGAAAATTTCGGCGCCGGCAGACAAACCCAAGGCGCCCCCGGGATTGGCATCCTCGTTTTTCTACGACCATCTCAATGAAGGCGACATTCTCGATGTCAAGGCCCCTGCCGGGCAGTTTGTGCTGGATCTCAAGAGGGATGTTCCCGTCGTCCTGCTCGCCGGCGGCGTGGGCATCACCCCACTGCTCAGCATGCTCAACGCCATTGTCGCAAGCGGCCAGAGCCGCGAAACATGGCTGTTCTATGGTGTCCGCAATCGCGCAGAGCACATCATGAAGGAACACATGGACCGCATCAGGCGCGATTTCGACAATGTTCACATATGCTCCTGTTACAGCGACCAAGCCGCTACGGACACGCAGGGCCACGACTACCATTGCGCCGGAC
>JACZTW010000314.1 GCA_022573485.1 Planctomycetota bacterium | reverse complement strand
GCGCGGCCACCGCTCACTCATCCAGGTATTTCGCAGAGTGGGACGACAAGCTCTTCACGCTCGACAACGACGGCCAACTCTCTTACACCTTCGATGAGGGTGTGACGTGGGAGAACAATGCCAAGTCAGACCTGCCCGCAGGCTCGTTCAACGGACTCTGGGTTGGCAGGAACGCCGATGATCGCTTCGTGATCAACATGGCGACGAGCGTTGGCGCATTCGCCCTCGACTTCGACCGGGCTGTCTGGGTCAGGACGGAGATGACCTGGCCCCAGCATGAATTCGGCGGTCAGGGTGCTATTGCCTTCGAGGATGCGTCATACGTTCCCACCGGACTGCGCCTACAGAAACACCGGCCGGGAGATCCGGAGGTTAAGAACGTCGGCCTCGACCGTGACGACGCTTCGTGCGTTATTTGCGGCGTGATGGAGCACATTGAAGAAGCCGGCATCCACTCGGGCGACTCTGCCTGCGCCCTGCCTCCCTACTCGCTTTCGCAGGCCATCGTGGATGAAATCAGGCGGCAAGCGCGGCTGCTCGCCCAAAGGCTCAACGTCTGCGGCCTGATGAATATCCAGTTTGCGATCAAGGGCCGGCGCGTCTATGTCCTCGAAGCCAATCCGCGGGCTTCGCGTACGGTGCCTTTCGTCAGCAAAGCCACCGGCGTGCCCTGGGCGAAAGTCGCGATGAGCGTCATGCTGGGCACGCCGCTGAAAGACGTGCTCCGCGATCACGATTTCGACCCGGACAAGCCGCTTGGCCACGTGAGCGTGAAAGAAGCTGTTTTCCCCTTCGACAAGTTCCCCGGCGTCGATGTGGTCATGGGGCCGGAGATGCGCAGCACCGGCGAAGTCATGGGCATCGACCGCACCTTCGCCCGCGCTTTCGCCAAAGCCCAAATGGCGGCGGGCCAGTCGCTGCCGACCGAAGGCACGATCTATATCAGCGTCAACGACGGCGATAAGCCGTTCATCCTGCCCATCGCGCGGGCGCTGCAAGAAATTGGCTTCGACTCGGGCGCCACGGCGGGCACGCGTGACCGGCTGGCGAGTGCGGGCATCACCTGCGAATTGGGCGAGCGCATCAGCCAGAATCCCGAACACAACGCGATCTCGCTGATCGAAGCCGGCCGGGTCTCGCTGCTCATCAACACCGCCACGCGCACCGGCCGATACACGGACGAAGGCAAGATTCGGGCAGCTTCGGTCCGCCACCGGATCCCTTTGATCACCACCCTCACCGAAGCCCAGGCGGCCGTCCAGGCCATTCGAGCGATGCGAGAGGGAACATTGTCGGTCGCTGCGCTGCAGGATTACTTCGTGACAGCACCGGGAGGTGGCGAGTGAAGCGTTGCAAGCTCGCACTGGAAGACGGCAGCGTCTTCACTGGGCAGGCCTTTGGCGCTGAGGGTACGTGCAGCGGCGAAGCGGTTTTCAACACAGCAATGACCGGCTATCAAGAGGTACTCACCGACCCATCCTACCTCGGCCAGATCGTGATCATGACTTATCCATTGGTGGGCAACTGTGGCATCAATGAGGAGGACATCGAATCGGGCAGGCTGCATCTCGCGGGCATGGTGATTCGCGAACTCCCGCCGGCCCACAACCACCATCGCGCCACGCAGGCCCTGGACGCCTACCTGCAAGCCAACGGCATCATCGGCCTGACCGGCGTGGACACTCGCGCCCTCACCCGAAGAATCCGCAAGCACGGTTCGCTACGCGCAGTCATCTCCACCAAAGACCTCGACGACGCCTCATTGTGCGAACAAGCCCGAGCGCTGCCGACGATGGCCGGGCAGAACCTCGCCGCACGGGTGGCGGGGCAGGCGCCGGAGAACTGGCAGGCTTCGCCCGATGCCGAATGCAAATACCGAATTGTGGCCCTCGATTGCGGCATCAAGTTCAACATCCTGCGCAGCTTGACCCGGCTCGGCTGCGAAATCGTCTCCATGTCCGGGCTGAGCAGTCCGGAGGAGATCCTCGAACGCCAGCCGCACGGCATCCTCGTCGGCAACGGGCCGGGCGATCCATCCGTGGTGGATGAGAGCATCGCCACTGTCCGGTCGTTGATCGGCAAGCTGCCGATGTTCGGCATTTGCCTCGGGCATCAATTGATCGCCTGCGCGCTGCAGGCCGACATTTACAAGCTCAAGTTCGGGCATCACGGCATCAACCACCCGGTACGCAACCTCGCCACCGGTCGGATCGAAATCACCAGCCAGAATCACGGCTTCGCGGTGGACGAAGCCTCGCTGGCGAAGGTGGGCGCGGTCGCGACCCACATCAATCTGAACGATCACAGTCTCGAAGGCTTCGCCCACAAGACGCACCCGCTCTTCGCCGTGCAATACCACCCCGAAGCCGCCCCCGGCCCGCATGACGCACAATACTTGTTCGACCATTTTATCCGAATGATTGAGAACGGCAGAGTGCCGGATGATTTGATCCGGGCTTAAACCAGACAATGAGATTCCACGCCACACTTGAGTTGAGTGAATGGTGAAAACGTTGCGACGTGCGAGCAGCCATTCACACAGGGTCGCGGATTGAGTCCAACACTCGTTGATTCCCTGGGCGTCGCTCATCTTGAAGGTGCTGAGTTGAACGCATTTCTTCTAGCGACTCATTTCGTGCAGAAGGAGTCTCCGCGTTTGCGGGGGGCAGCTCTCGCCGCCCGCATTTCGCCTGGGAGCACGACGAACCCGCACCTGGATGTGGTGCCCCTCATCCAGGGATAAGTCACGAAGACAGGAAGAAGATCAGCGCCACAACACGTCGTGAACATGATCCACGACCTGCCGCAGCCGTTGAAGGCTGATGTCCTCAACGTAGATCCCTGACATGCCGGGTTTGTCGATCAGGAAATGTTCGGCACAGTTCGTTCCATGTTGACTACTTCGATCATTCGGGCACCGAAGGGGGACCGGGGCCTCCCTTGGTTCGTAAACCACCGGACCGGCGTATCCGTCCGTACGCTTCTCCCCTTGTGGCCAAGCGTAAACCTGCCTGCCAAGCAGTGCCGGGGGAAGATATTGCATCCTGCGCGGAAGTACTTCCGCGCGGGACGGCGGAATGCTGGGCATTTTGGCGGGCGGAGATTATCGGATGCATCCCAAGACATCTCGGTTTGCGTTCGACACCCCAGCCCGAAGGTCAGAAGTATTGGATAATTATGCTGACCGATTCACGGAGAACAGCATGGCAAAGCGTCTAGCTAAGACCGATTCACCGCAATTGCACAGCCCCATCCACTCAGGATCATCCGCCGAGTGCATGCTTGAGGTGGCGGAACGCCCCCTACAGGACAAGTTGATCCGGCAGCAGGAGGAGCGGGGAAGCGACGAGCCTCCAACTATCATCCCGTTCCCATCGGAAAAGGCACAAGCTGCCGACGACCAACCGAACCCTCAAACGAAGCGTGAGATTCAGGAGGATGGTGTGTACGCCAGCCCTGCGCAACGCTGGTGGGTGTCTCGGGCGCGCCGACAGGCGGCAGGGAAGTCACGACGGAAACGCGATTGGG
>JACZTW010000065.1 GCA_022573485.1 Planctomycetota bacterium | reverse complement strand
AGCACGATCAGCACCAGCGCCGCCGTCGCGCGCCTGGACAGGCCGCCCGCCTGGCCCGCGAACCACAACATGAACGCCAGCAGCCCGATATGCATGCCGCTCAGGGCCAGAAAATGCGCCGTGCCCGTACGCTTGAAGGCGTCGTAAATCTTCGCGTCGATCTGCGATCGTTGGCCGAGGAGCATGGCGCTGAGCAGGGCCTGGCGATCGAGTTGGTTTTCCAAGACGTCGTCGAGCAACAGAAACTTCGCCTCCAGGCGCAGGCGCGATTGCCAGCGCCGCCACGCGGAACCCGGCAACGGCTCTTTCGTGATGGCTTCGGGGTATTTGCAGGTCAGTCCGGCGTGGATGCCCTGGCGGCGTTTGGCGAGGGCCCAATCGAACTGGCCGGGGTTGCTCGGCGCCGGCGGTTTGTAAAGCCGGCCGAAAATGCGGATGCGATCGCCACAATACAAATCAAACACTGGCTCTCGAACGGTCACATCCACCAGACCGCACAGTTCGACCGGGCCGTCCTCGCCTTCGGCGTGTTCCAGCGCGATGATGAACTTGGTTCGCGGCGGAAGATTCAGCACGCCGGAAATCGACATCGGCGCAGGCTTCACCAGCCGCGGCGAAGTGACGATTTGCCCGACGACCGTCGCATCGAAGGGCTCCTCACCGACGTAACGAGCGACATGATCGTCCGGCAAGTGGCGAAAGTGCGCATCGTGCAGCAATCCGCCGCCCGCCGCAGCGCAGAGCACCAGAAGCGTATTGACGAAGATGATTGATTGGCGATCGCGCTTCAGCGCGGCCCAAAGTAACGCCGCGACTGCACTAGCGAGGAATAGAGAGGCATAGGCTGTTGTGCCCAGTGCCCACGCCGAATCGGCCGCAATGCCGACCACCAACCCCAGCGCCAGCGGAAACAGCGGCGCCGGCGGATGAGGCCGTTTAGCTTCTTCCCTGCCGAGTTCATCCAGGTAGAATGATTCCAGCAGCGATTCCGACATGGACAAGCAGTATATCGCCAAGCAGAGTACATCAAGGATCCATTCGGTTATTTAAGGAGCCGCAGATCCCGGCGCGCCGGGAGAATCCCGACTCGTCGGGAGTCTGCGCGATGCACCGAAGTCGAAATATGTCACAGAAGCGTTTGAACTTATTTGAGCACACAGCGTCCAGGAACACACATGAAGAAACTCACAGCCGGTGGAGGATTTCCGGCGATCCGCTACGCCTGGAAGCAGGCCCGGCGGTCGGGCGGGCTTTGGAAGTTCTACCGGGCGTTGCGCAGCAGGAATACGTGCAAGACCTGTGCCCTGGGCATGGGAGGCCAGCGCGGCGGCATGGTCGATGAATCAGGCCGATTTCCCGAAGTGTGCAAGAAGTCGATGCAGGCCATGGCCGCGGACATGCAAGGCCGCATCGACCCGGAGTTCTTCGAGCGCTACAGCCTGGAGCAATTGGCCACCTTCACGCCGCGCGAAATGGAACATCTCGGCCGGCTGGCCGACCCGCTTTACGCCGGGCCAGAAGACACGCACTACCGCGTGATTTCCTGGGATGAAGCGCTGGCCAAGTGCGTCGAACAATACCGCCGCACGAAACCGGAGCAGAGCTTCTTTTACGTCAGCGGCAGATCGTCGAACGAGGCGGGTTTCCTGCTGCAACTCTTCGCCCGCATGTACGGCACCAACAACGTCAACAATTGCAGCTACTATTGCCACCAGGCCAGCGGCGTGGGACTGAACAGCGTGGTCGGCAGCGGCACCGCAACGATCGTCCTGGAAGACGTCAAGCACTGCGACTTGCTTTTCGTGATCGGCGGGAACCCCGCCTCGAATCACCCTCGCCTGATGCGCCTGATGATGGACCTGCGCCGTCGCGGCGGGACCGTCATCGTCATCAATCCTATGGTCGAGACCGGTCTGGTACGATTCAAAGTCCCGTCAGACCCCTGGAGCCTGCTGTTCGGCTCGGAAATCGCCAGCCACTACATTCAGCCGCACATCGGCGGCGATCTGGCACTGCTTTGCGGCATCGCCAAACGCATCGACGAAATGGGCGCGGTCAACGAGCGCTTCGTCGAGACCTGCACGGACGGCTGGCCCGAGTTTCGGGGCATGATCCGGCAACTCGGCTGGTCCGACATTGTGGCTGCCTCCGGTGTCGAGCGCGAGCAGATCGACACCCTCGCCGAGGCCTACGCCGCCTCCGAACATGCCATCTTCGCCTGGACCATGGGCATCACGCACCACCGCCACGGCGTGCAAAACGTGCAGGCCATCGCCAACTTGGCGCTGCTGCGCGGCATGGTCGGCAAGCCCGGCGCGGGCCTGATGCCGATCCGCGGGCACAGCAACGTGCAGGGCATCGGCTCGGTCGGTGTCGCGCCCGCTCTGAAAAAGGCCTTCTTCGAGCGTCTGGAGAGTCATTTCGGCGTGACCCTGCCGACTTCTGAGGGGTTGGACACGCTGGCGTGCGTACAGGCCATGGAGCGCGGCGACATGCGCACAGGCTGGTGCCTCGGCGGGAACCTGTACGGCGCCAACCCGGATCATGCCCGTGCCCGAAGGAGCTTTTTGAAGCTGGACTTCGTGGTCTATCTGTGTACGACGCTCAATCCGGGGCATGTCCTCGGCCGGGCACGTGAGACGATCGTTCTGCCCGTGCTGGCGCGCGATGAAGAGCATCAGCCGACCACGCAGGAATCGATGTTCAGCTATGTCCGCCTCAGCGACGGCGCGCCGAAGGGCGGCCCGCGGCTCGACGGCCCACGGAGCGAAGTCGAGATCATCGCCCATATTGCACGCGGCGTGCTGGGCGACGAGGGGCCGATCGACTGGGCGGAGATGGAAACGCACCGCCACATCCGCCAAGCCATCGCCAAGGTTGTACCGGGCTATGAAAAGGTGGCGGCCATCGACGACACGCGACAGGAATTCCAAATTGCCGGCAGGACATTCCATCAGCCACAATTCCCTACCGACACGGGTCGCGCCAAGTTCCACGCGTTCGACATGCCGCTCCACCAGCGTGACCCCAAGCAATTGATGCTCATGACCATCCGCAGCGAAGGGCAATTCAACACTGTGGTCTACGAGGAAGAAGACATCTATCGCCACCAGGAGCGCCGCGATGTGATTCTAATGAACCGCGAGGACATCGAGCATCTGGGCCTGCACATCGACCAAAGAGTCAAAGTGAAAAGTGCAGTGGGCGAAATGAAAGGCATTTGGGTCCGCGCGTTCGAGATTCGCGCCGGCAACGCCGCCATGTATTACCCGGAGGCCAACGCACTGGTGCCCGCCGAAGTCGATCCGCAATCCCGCACGCCGGTCTTCAAAGCTGTACCGATCACCATCGCTTCGGAACTCGCGATGTTGCAAAGCTGAGGAAGGCTACGAAGACACGAAGGCGCCAAGATGAGATAAGTACAGAAATCTTCCCAAATGAGATATACTCAGCAACATCGACTTCGACGCACCCGTCAAATGGCAGAACACGGGTGGGAGCGGCGACGTGACTTCGTCGCTTAGCAGACTCAACATACTCGCACGAGTCTCCAGGACTCAATGACGTGAAGACAACAACTCCCCGCATCGTGATTTTCGACATGGACGGCACGCTCACGCTGCCGGCCATCGACTTTGACCGCCTTCGGGCGGAGATCGGAATCGAATCGGGCACGATTCTCGAAGCGCTCGAGACCATGGCCGACGATGAGCGTGCCCGGGCGCATGAGATCATCGAAGACCATGAACGGATCGCTGCACGCGATTCGGAGCTACAAGACGGCGTGCACGAAGTTCTGGAATTCCTGCGGGCCGGCGGCATTCGTACGGCGATCGCCACGCGAAATTCCAGGCGCTCGGTGCGGGCCGTGCTGGACAAGCATCACATTCACGTGGACCATATCCACACCCGCGAAGACGGCCCCGTCAAACCGTCGCCCCAACCAGTACTGGACATCTGCAAATACTTCCAGATCGCCCCCGAATCATCATGGATGGTCGGCGATTATGTGTACGATATTCAATCGGGCAACGCCGCCGGCGCGACCACCGTTTTCTTCGCGGCGGATGGATCCTCACCCGAAGCGGTGGAGCAAGCGGATCACGTCATCCGAACCCTCCGCGAGTTGCTCGCCATTGTGAACAACGGAGAATCGAGATGAACAAGGCAGAACCCGCCGCGGCGGGCTTGCGGAACCGCTGGCGGTTCGTCGCACCTATCGTCGTGATGTTTGTGGGCGCAGGGGGACGCTCAGCACTCAGCGATCAGCCCTCAGCCCTCAGTCCTCAGTCCTCAGTCCTCAGTCCTCCGGCGGCGGAACCGCCGGTTCCGCCGGAAGTCGAAGCCGTGCTCGACAGGCTCGAAAAAGCGGACGCCGAGTTGATGGACTTGCGCGCCAAGGTGCGCTACTCGGTGCTGCAACTCATCAAAGCCAATAAAGACGATCCGGATGACGTGCAGATTTACGTCGGCAGCATCAAGTTTCTCAAACAGCCCGAGCCGACCCAGTTCTTCATCCATTTTGAGAAGCGCAGCGAAGACAATAAGTGGGTCAACGATGCCAAACAGTGGTTCATATTCGACGGCGAGTGGCTGACCACCGCCAAGGAAAACGGCAAGACCGTCGAGCGCGAGCAAATCGTTCGGCCTGGCGAGAAGTCGGAGTTCTACAAACTCGGCAAGGGCCCTTTTCCGTTGCCCTTCGGCCAGAAAAAGGCCGACGTGCTCGAACATTTTTACGTTCAACTCGCCCCGCCGAGCAAAGATGATCCGAAGTCCACCGATCATTTGATCTGCACGACCAAGCCGGATTCATCACTGGTGAACCAGTTCGAGCGGATCGATCTGTTCGTCTCCAACGATGCGAAGTCCGGCCTGAGCGGCCTGTCGATCAAGATCATCGCCGAGAACGTGAAGGATCAGACTCGCGAGACGATCACGTTTTCGGAGATCCGGCGAAACAAAGGGCTCCGGCGCGACAAGGACTTTGCGTTGCCGCCCTACACAAAGAAATGGCAAAAGTCGGAGCGGCCGCTGCCCTCCGGCAGTTGATCCACGCACTCCTAATGGAGAACGCACCCCATGGCTACAGCCTTCACGTGTCCGCACTGCCAGAAGCAAATGCAGGTTGAAGATCACCTCGCCGGCCAGCAAGTCTCTTGTCCGAGTTGCAGCCAAACCCTCACGGCACCCGGCTCACCGCCCACAGCCCCTCCCGGAACGCTTCAATATGCGACAACCCTGCGCGAGCGCCGCGCGGGATTGGCCATTGCATCATTGGTTCTGGGCATCGTGGGCTTTTGCACGGTCGGCATTGCCGGCATCGTCGGCGTGATTCTCGGCATCGTCGCTTTGGTCAAGGCCTCCAACGAACCGCAGGTGGATCGCGGCAGAGGCTTTGCCATCGCCGGTATCGTCACCGGCGCGGTCAGCCTGCTGAGCAGCATTATGGTGGTCCCAATAATGATTTCCATCCTGCTGCCGTCGCTCTCTCAAGCGCGCGAACTTGCGAAGAGAACCGTTTGCGGCGTAAACCTCCGGGCTATGGACGCCTCGCTGCGGAGCTACGTCGAGGAACATGACCAAGAGCCGCCGGACATTTCGGTACTAATCGATGCGAATTCGATCGGTTCTAAGGGTCTGAACTGCCCGAGCGTTGATCGAGTGATTAGCCAGACGCCGCCCTACATTTGGATTCGCGGCGCCGACTGCACGAACGCAGAGAATGTCGTCCTGTATGAGCCGCTTCAGAATCACCGCGGCGAAGGAGGCAACGTGCTGTTCTGCGACGGCCACGTTGAGTTTGTGTCCCAGGCCGACTGGGAGCAAGTTCTGGGCGACGGCGGCGTCAACCTGCCCTAATGCCCGGCGGAAACGCAAAATGGTGCTAATCGCGGCGCGTGCCTGATTCTGGGAGCCCCTCCACTCCTCTCAGGGCGATCGGTCCTCTCACAATTTCCTGAAAACAGCATAACACATTGATAATAAAACACTTACAGAACATACGCGTGCTTCTCGTCAAGATACTGACAAATCGTCGCGGTTCGCTGGCGAGATGCCGATATGTAGTGTATGCTTGATTGGATGCCCCAGATATTGTGATTAACAGAAACAAACTAGTTTAACATGTGAGCCCCAGATTTCTCTCACGGCAAGTTGTTGGCCCGGTGGTGATTGCGCTAAAGTTCTCCATTTTGTACTTTCATGTTTGTCACCTACAACATGTCGTGGTAGAAATGACTTTTAGCCCACAACAGGCGAAGTTAGCAGCCTTGAATTTAATATCACCTCCTGAAAAACGGCAGAGCGCCCTCGGCTTTGCTCGTGGGTTGAGAGCTCTGCCGGCACTGTGTCGGCGCGTCTCATGTTGTCTGGTTGTTCTGCTTATTCAACCTTGAAGTCGCCGCTGCGCGGCGAGTCGCATCGGAGTTTTTCATGTCAGTGGTCACGGCGGATCGAACGGCGGCTGTCGCCGTCGAAGCCCAGGCGGTCGAGCCGGTTCACAAGCTTTCGGAAAATGCGCAACGCGTGTTGCAGGCGCGCTACTTGAAGAAAAATGAACAAGGCGAGGTCCTTGAGACCGCGACGGACATGTTCCGCCGCGTAGCCCGCACCATAGCCGCCGCGGAACTCAACTTCACCGATGACGATGCCATCCGCAGTGAATGGGAGGGCGTTTTCTACGACATGATGACGGCTGGCGAGTTCATGCCCAACAGCCCCACGCTGATGAACTCCGGCAGAGACATGGGCATGCTCAGCGCCTGCTTCGTACTGCCGGTCCGCGATTCGATCGAGGAAATTTTCGACGCAGTAAAGTACACAGCCTTGATCCAAAAAGCGGGCGGCGGAACGGGTTTCGCTTTCGATGAGTTGCGCCCGACGGGCGACTTCATCTCCAGCTCGGGCGGCCGGACCAGCGGTCCGATCAGTTTCTGGCGGGTGTTCAGCGAAGCGACCAACGCGATTCAGCAGGGTGCCTTCCGCCGCGGCGCCAATATGGGAATGATGTACGTTCACCATCCCGACATCCTGAAATTCCTGCACGCCAAGCAGGATCTTACTCAGTTCACGAATTACAACATCTCCGTCAAGGTGACGGACAAATGGATGAAAGGCTTCCTGGAGGATCCGGATTCGCCGCACGTGGTCGTCAATCCCCGCAACGGTGATCGCTACGTTATGCCCAGGGATCTGGACATTTGGGGCTACGACATCCGCACCTTGACGCCGCTGCAGGCCAACGCTTCGCAAACGGCGGCTGAGGTCTACAGCAAGCGCGACATTTGGAACATCATCGTGGACAACGCCTGGCGGACGGGCGAGCCCGGCGTGGTGTTCATGGATCGGGTCAACGAATTCAATCCGACCCCAAACCTCGGCCGGATGGAGAGCACCAATCCTTGCGGCGAGCAGCCGCTGTTGCCGTATGAGGCCTGCAATCTGGGCAGCATCAACCTCGGCCTGTTCGTCACTGAGGAATGCACAGAGTCGGCCGGCGTCAACTGGGATCGGCTCCGAACCTGCGTGCATCACAGCGTCCGCTTCCTGGACAACGTCATCGAGGCCAACAATTACGGCCTGCCGCAGATCGACGCGATTTGTAAGTCGAACCGCAAGATCGGCTTAGGGGTCATGGGTTTCGCGGACGCCCTGTTCAAACTGGGCGTGCGGTACAACAGCGAGGACGGCGTCCTGTGGGGCGAACGCTTCATGAAGTTCGTCAACGACGAAGCCCACAATTACAGCGAGAAGCTGGCGGAGGAGCGCGGCTGCTTCCCGAATTGGGAAGGCAGCCTGTGGCAGACTCGCTGGGAACGCAAGCAGCGGAACGCCTGCTCCACGACGGTCGCCCCCACCGGCACGATCAGCATCATCGCCGATTGCTCCGGCGGGATTGAGCCGCTGTTCAGCTTGGCCTTTTATCGCAACGTGCTCAAGGGTGAGCGACAGGGCGACCCGCCCATGGTCGAGACCAATCCAGTTTTTAAGAAAGTCGCGCAACAGCGCGGTTTTTTGAGCGAGGGACTGATGGAACGAATCGCCACGGACGGCACCCTCGCCCATTATAACGACGTCCCGGCTGATGTCCGGCGCGTGTTCGTGTGCGCGCATGACATCGAGCCGGAGTGGCATATCCGAATGCAGGCGGCATTCCAGAAGCACAACGATTCGTCGATTTCCAAGACGATCAACTTCCCGCACGACGCCAAGCCGGAGGACGTGGAATCGATCTATCGCATGGCCTTTGAATTGAATTGCAAGGGCGTGACGGTCTATCGGGACGGCTGTCGTGCCTCTCAGCCGATGGCCCTGAAGGACAGCGACAAGAAGCATGCTGCCGAACCGAAAGACGCCAAGGTAGAGGATGCGCCCGTCGAGCCGAAAGATCTGCCCGAAATCCTGAGCGGCCTGCGGATTCGGCAAATGACTCCTTTCGGCAACATGCACGTCAAAATCACGGTTGACCCGAAGAAGGGCAAGGAGCAGGAAGTCTTTGCGCAACTGGGCAAGGGCGGCGACCTGGCCAACAGCGACCTGGAGGCGATTTGCCGAATGGTCAGTCTGTGGCTGCGCTCCGGTGGTTCACTGAAACACGTTATCAACCAATTGAAAGACATCGGCTCCTCTTTGCAAGTGTCGACCAAGGAAGGGAAGATCATGAGCCTGGGTGACGGCTTGGCCCGGGCACTGAAGACCTATCAGAAAGCAAAGGACCGCTTCGGCCTGGAGAATCTGCTCCTGGGCCGGATCGATTTAGCAGAACTCGATCGCCCCCCGACCGCTGGCTCTGGTCAAGGTAATGGCAACGGTGCGGGGAATGGAAACGGGAAGCGCAATGGTCAAAGCCACGGTCTGCGCGCGACACCTATTCCTGGGATGCCCGTAATGACCGGAGATACGGGCATCCTCCCTCCTATTACCGGTACGGTGGGCTACAAAGTGCAGTGCCCCGAATGTAGTAGCCCGCTTTACCACTCTGAGGGGTGTATGAAGTGCGAAACATGCGGCTATGCTCAATGCTAGCCGGGAAATTGCCCCAAATGGGTGAAATCGTCCAATAAAGTAGTGGAAATTTGCCCCGAATGCGCATAAAAATCATTGTGGGGTGTGACTCCTGTCGATATATATAGTGTTGCTGACGGGAGGTTATCGTCGTAGGTGCGGAATCATATATTTTTGTGGAGGGTACCCGGCCGAAGCGGCTGGGCGCTGGTCGAGGATAAAAACGGCTTCTTTCCCCTCCGGAAAGCACCGGTGTTGCTCTTGTAGCACCCGGTGCTTTCTTTTTGCCCACTCATTTCGATAGGGGTACCAAGTAATCCGGAATGCACGCCAGCTTGCCTTCGCCGTCCACTGAGGCGAGCGTGGTGCGGCCCGTACACAACAGCGTGCCGTTGCGTTTCAACTCATAGCTGTGATCGATGCGCGCAGAGGTCACGCGTTCAATGCGGGTGGTCAGGGTCAGCACATCGTCGTAGCGCGCCGGTTTGATGAACTTACATTGTGCTCTGGCAACAACGAGAAAGTGGCCGCGCTGTTCCATGTCGCGATAGCTGTGGCCCGCACGGCGCAGCAACTCCGTTCTGCCGAGTTCGAAAAACTCGAAATACCGGGCGTGGTGCAGATAGCCCATCGGGTCGCACTCGACGTAGCGCACCCGAATGTCCAGGTCGCAGTGATCCAGAGGTGTGTCGCTTCCTTTCAAGGCGAGACTACCTGTCACCCCGGCCGGCGAAAGTTACCTTCACAGTTACGTCGCGGTCTTTTCTTCGAACGGTGACGTCAGCCTGATCGCCCGGCTTGAACGACTTTACGGCGTTGGCATAGTCCCCGATGTTCTTCACCGGCGTCTTGTTGATTGCGATGATGATGTCGCCGGCCAACAGGCCGGCCTGGTCGGCGGGTCCGCCCTCGACCACGGTCTCCACACGGATCCCCGGATGTTCGTCGCCATCAGGAACTCCGGGCCTGAAGCCCATGCGAACCTTGAGATCCCACTGCCTTCCTCCGCGCCGGGAGGTGCTTTCTACTTTCTGGAAGGTGGGTCGCTGGTCAGCCTGAATGATGTCGTCCGCGAATGCTTGTATGAATTGCACGATCCCGATGGCACCGTCGTAATCGATCTTTTCAACATCGTCGGAGGGTCTGTGATAGTCTGCGTGCAAACCGGAAAACACAAAAACCACGGGAATGTCCTTGGCGTAAAAGGATGCATGGTCGCTGTCGCGACGCATTTGCGCTACATTCTTGACTTCCAGATTCGTCATGCTCTGTGCGTGCTTATCGACCAAGTCGCCGAATTCCTTGGCGGTTGCAGTGGCCCAGACTTCCACAGGCCGACCTTCAAGCCGGCCGATCATGTCCAGATTGATCATGGCTACGATGTCGTTCAGCGGCACGGTCGGGTGATTCGCGAAATGGGCTGATCCCCGCAGGCCGAGTTCCTCGCCGCTAAAGCCCATGAATATCAGGCTTCTGCGCGGTTTCGGGCCGGAGGCATAGATGCGGGCCAGTTCCAGAACGCCGGCGGTACCCGAGGCGTTGTCGTCGGCACCGTTATGGATTCTCGCATCGGCGGGATCAAAATCGTTGTCGAGACTGGGACGGCGGCGTGGCGGAACGTTTCCCAGGTGGTCGTAATGTCCGCCGAACACCACATACTCATGAGCCAGCGGCCCCGCGCCGGGCAGGATGCCGATGACGTTCTTGGTCTTGACCGAGCCGGACTCCAGGCCGGGATGCCCCTTCAAAATCACGCCGGCCAGATCGGTAGAAGCGGGCGCGTTGTTCTTGCTGATCCTGTCGTGCAGCGTTTCGATCGAGTCCGCGCCACCGGCCGCGAGAATCTGATCCGCCAGCACTCGCTTGACGTGAAACATGGGCAATGCGCCCGGTCGGGGACGGCGGAAGGGATACAAATCATCTTCCTCGTTCGTCGGAGGGTTCACAATGATGAGGGCTACCGAGCCGTGCTTCTTAGCGAGCTGCGCCTTGGCCAAGAACGACGCATGGTCGGTCCGGTTTCCGCCGTGATCGTCCCTCCAATGATCCGGCTCATAACGCAAGATCAGCGCGACCTTGCCTTTGACGTCGATACCGTCGTAATCGTCGTAGTTTTTCTCTTCGTTCGTGATTCCGTATCCGACGAACGCGACCTTCCCTTCGAAGGCCTGGACGGCCGAGAACGGCATGGGCGTAAAGTCCTCATCAAGTGTACACGGTACGTCGGCGCCCACCACTTCCAAACGGCAGCGATCCGTGATTCGAGACAGCTTGGGGATTTCGAACCACTGGAAGTAGCTGCCCTCGTCGCCGCCGGGCAGGAGTCCATAGTCGAGGAACTGATTGGCGAGGTACTCCGCGGCGAGCTCGATGCCTTCGCTGCCGACGCCGCGCCCGCCCAACGCGTCGCTGGCCAGATAGTTAATGTGGCCTGAGAGCAACTTCATGGAGACGGTGGCCGACCGCTCGGTCTCGGCGTGAAGTGGTGCGAGTGCGGCGAGAATTGCAATGACGAACACGCTGGCAGATCGTTTCATTGGGCGAATCTCCAAATTGTGCGTCGGAGCCCGGAAAGGAACTGCCGGCAATCATAATCGGCAGGCGCGCTGATTACAACGTCGTCCGATGGGGAAGCCGCAGCGGCGTGCCGTGCTTGCGCCTACGGCGTTCGGGCGCCCATTTCGCGATCCAGGGCCAGCAGGCCGGGGCCGTTGTCGCCCACCAGTTCCACTCTCTGGAGTACTTCCTGGGCACTGCCCTCTTCTTCGACTTGCTCGGTGACAAACCACTGCAAAAAGACATGCGTGGCGTGGTCGCCAAGTTTATTGGCCAGATCGACCAGACCACTGATCTGCTGGGTGATCTTCTGTTCGTGGGCCAACACTTCCTTGAAGATCTCCGTGTACGAACCGTAGCTGGCCTGCGGCTCACTGATGGCCTGCAGCAACACACGACCCCCGTGGTCATTGATGTAGTCGTAAATCTTCATGGCGTGGACTTGTTCTTCCTGTGATTGGGCGTGAAGCCAATGGGCAAAGCCCTTCAATCCCTCGGCACTGAAATAGGCGGACATCGCCAGATACAAATATGACGAGAACAACTCTTCGTTGATTTGCTGGTTCAATTGCTTTTCCATTTTCGGATCGAGCATGCGGATCTCCTTGTGTGCCGAATTCGTGGTTTCTTACTCCGTGTATTTTAGCATAGCAATTCCGCAAAGGGCGAATAGTAATGCAGATTGGCCCGGATGATTTACCGCAGAGCACGCAGAGGCCGCAGAGAAGTGACAGAAAAGAATCTGGCGAAGCCGGCCTAGAACGACGAGTTGATACCCACTCTCAACACGACACCAGCTCGTATTCCGCCGCAACTTCTTTGTCAACAACACTCTGCGGTCTCTGCGGTCTCTGCGGTTAGAAGTATTCGGATCAGCTCCGTTCTTCGCGCGGGCCATAGGCGCGATCGAGCAAGTCGATGGGATGCACGATTTGCAAGTCGCGGCCTGTTTCGATTGCTTGCTGCCGCAGATGCAGTATGCAACCCGCGTTGGCCGTCGCGACGATTTGAGAACGAGTCTCATCAATGTTTTGAAGTTTACGCCGGGCGAGTCGGTTGGCCATATCGGGCTGGGTCAAGCTGTAAGTGCCGGCAGCGCCGCAACACCAGTCAGCCTCTTTGAGGTCAACCAACTCCAGTCCGGGGATCAGACTGAGCAGATGCTGCGGCTGCTGTCGAATGCCCTGGCCGTGGCAGAGGTGGCAGGCGTGATGGTACGTTACGCGCTCGGCAATGGCGTGTGTCGGTGGCTCGATGCCGTGTTCGGTCAGGAACTCGCTGACATCTCGAACCCGGTCGGCGAAGTGCCCCGCCCGTTCGGCATATTGGGGATCATCGCTGAGCAACTCCGCATAGTCCTTCAGCATCAGCCCGCAGCCGGCGACGTTGACCACAATGGCATCGAGCTGTTCGTTCGGGGACTCGAACGCGTCGATGTTGGCTCTGGCGAAGCGCGCGGCGCTCGCCCTGTCGCCGGCGTGATAATGAATCGCGCCGCAACAGACTTGATCGGTCGGACAGTCCACCGCACACCCGTTCCGCCGCAGCACGCGGTGAGTCGCCCGGTTCGTCGCACCCAAAATCGCTTCGCCCACGCAGCCGATGAACAGACCGACGCGTGCCCTCGGTTTGCCTCTTTGCGGCAGGCTGTGCCGGGGCAGTGGCGCGAGCGTCGACGGTTCCCGATCGATCACTTCCGCGAATCGTAATCCCGCGCCATAGCGTCGCGCGAAACCCGAGGCACGGAGAAAATCAAAAAGACCCACCGCGCCGGCGATGCGCAGCGCACGGCGAAGCCACTTGATTCGGCGCCGATACGGAAAGACGAACAGCACCAACCGGCGGACCAGCCGATCCAGCAGGCCGGAACCGCGGTATTGATCGCCATTGATCTTCGTTCGATACGATTCGATCAGCCGCCCGTACTGCACGCCGGAGGGGCACACCGTCTCGCAGGCCCGGCAGTCGAGGCATAAATCCAAATGATGCTGGATCCGCTCGCTCGGCGCGATTCGGCCGCTATCGATGGCCTGCATCAAGTAGATCCGCCCGCGCGGCGAGTCGTTCTCGTCGCCCAGTTCCGCGTAGGTCGGGCACTTCGGCAGGCACAACCCGCAGTGAACGCAGTGCTGAAAGTAATCGAACTGTACGGCTCCGCTCATGATTCGCAATCGGTGTCCAGAAATCCCGGCCAGGGGAAGATTTGGCGCGGGTCAAACTCTTGCTTAATGGCCCGCATCCACTTGAACGCGGGATTCGAGCACGACCACCGGGGCACATTTGATCCTGCGGGCAGGCGCGTGAACTTCACGCTGCCGGTCGGGCCGGCGTCCGCGCGCAGGGCAGCGGCGGTTTGGAGAGTCAGATC
>JACZTW010000064.1 GCA_022573485.1 Planctomycetota bacterium | reverse complement strand
CCTGTTCGGTGTGCGGTTTCGCACTGGGCAGAACGTCAGGGACCGGCATGCACAGCAGGCAGACGCAGCCGAACCCCACGACGAGCAACCCGAGCGCCAGCCCGACCAATGCACCGCCCACACGCTCCACAAGAGGATGAAAATCGACATCTTCATTGATGAAAACCAGAGTCCCGCGGATTACGAGGAACACGAACGTCGCAATCGCGAGCATGGTGGTTCCGTAGGCGTATTCCGACTGCACGCCGACCGTATGGACCACGGTGGCGCCAAAGCCCAGCGCCGTCATGATCGATAGGAACGCGGAGACCAATGTAATGGCAGCCAGGAACAAGCCTCTGCGCGAATACAACAGGCCCAAGCCAATGCCCACAATGATTGCTACAAGGACAGCCATCCGAAGTTTCACTCCGATCCGCATACTCTTGCTATTTCGTCAAACGTGGTCAGGCCGGAGGCGACTTTTTGCATTCCATGGTGGAACATTGGCATCATGCCTGCCTCTATTGCAGCGTCGCGCAATTCGGCCAATGTTGGATCCTGAGTCAGCACGCTGTCCACTGCGCGATTGACGAACAGCAGTTCGAAAATGCCTTCTCGCCCGTGGAAGCCTGTATCGCGACATTCGCCACAGCCGACAGGCTTGTAGACTTCATCCGAGGTCATGCCGTGTTCCTGAGCTATGTCGAATTGGGCCGCACTCAGTTGCGTGCGCGTCTTGCACTCCGGACACAATCGCCGGACCAGCCGTTGTGACAGCACCGCCGTTATGGCGCCGGCAAGTCGCCGTGGCGGCACACCCAGGTCGGACAACCGGAGCATCGCGGCGGAACTGTCGTTGCCGTGGACCGTGCTGAGCACCAGGTGCCCCGTATTGGAGGCCTGCAGGGCCAGTTCCGCGGTTTCGTTGTCACGTATTTCACCCACCAGAATCACATCGGGGTTCTGCCGCAGCATCGCCCGCATGACGTTCGCGAAAGTGATGTTCGCTCTCACGTTGACTTCGGTTTGGGTGGCATGTTCGATGGGGTATTCGATGGGGTCTTCAACGGTCACAATGTTGCGCGAGGTGGCATCGAACTGATTCAAAAGGGCATAGAGTGTAGTGGTCTTACCGCTTCCGGTGGGGCCGCAGACAAGAATCATCCCACTCTTTCGATTGGCGGCGACCAACATGCGTTCCATATCTTTCCTGCTCAGGCCTAGATCGGTGACCGGCTTCAGGCCGACGCGGCGATCGAGAATCCGCACCGCTGCTTTGGGTCCCCTCAGGGTGCCGGCTGTCGCCATCCGGCAATTGATTGGCAACTGAGGCAGTTTGATCATGAACGAGCCGTCTTGCGGACGCCGGCGTTCGGCGATGTCCATTCGCGCTGCAATCTTCAGGCAGTTGAGCATATTGTGGGCCATCTCGGCGCCGATCTGCTCCACTTCTTCAAGCACGCCGTCGATGCGAAATCGGACCGAATACTGATCTTCGCTGCGCGGATCGATTAAGACATCGGTGACCCGCGCTTCAACCGCGTCGAGGAGCAGGTTCTTAATTCTGGTCAGGCTCTCGCTGTCATCCTGTCGGGCTCGCTTACCATAGCGCGAATCGAGTTGGTGCACTGGTTTGCCATCGGCTGTGCAGAGTTCGATGACCGTGTTTTGGGCGGGCTCGGGACGTTGCAATCCGAGAATCCGCTTCAACCAGCGCATGACCGGCCCGCCTTCGACCTGGTCTCGGTATTCTTGGGCGGCGGCGTCGTGGGCGGGATAGCGGAACCGCGTCAGAATGACGGCCATACCCCACGGCCCCGTCAAGAGCACCAGCAGGTTGTACCACGCACGATGTTCTACCGGGATGTTAGGATGCCGCTGGCACAGGGATACGCAGTACAGCGTGGCGATCCACCACGCAGCGAAAATCCCGAACCCGATCGGGTGAATGAACGCGTCCAACACGGGCGTCACCCTCTTTCGATACCGGGGCGCTATTGATCCGCCGGCTGAGCCTTCTAGAATCCCTAGGTAGTGCCTGAGCACTACGGCACGGGTCGCATATAGCTTATCGGTTTGGGTGCCTGGTTGCCAATGGTTTGTCTCCTCACACCGCTGGGTCGTTTTACTGTGTCCGGCATGATCGTGCTGGCTGGTGCCGCTCAGACCCTGGCTCAATCAGCCGGTGTCCGAGATGCGGACGTCGACGAGTTGATCGAGCACCTGGTGACCATTCTCAAGGACCGGCAGAACGTCTATTCCTCCATCCGGGTAACCGGGCCGATTCGGATCGTTGCGACGGGCGAAACGGTAGAGGTCACCGATGAAACCTACCGCGGCACGCTCGTTTCAAAAAACGCCCACAAGATTGTCTTTAAGACCCTCGACGGCATGCGTTTTGAAGTACGCCCAGAATACGTGAAACAGCTTGATGAGCCCGGGCATTTTCGCGGCGAGAAAACCAACTTGCACAGCCACGGCGGGCGGACCGCATTGGCCACGCTGGCACTGTTGAGTGCCGGACTGGGACGCCATGAGCCGACGGTGAGCCGGGCACTGGAGTACCTTGAGCGCCATCCTATGCCGGGGACGTATGGCCGAGCGCTGCGGGCCAGCGTTTATTCACTCCTGGTCCAGCGGCTGACCAGCGAGGATGAACGGCGCCAGGCGATGAAGCTGTTGAGACGAGACGCCCGCTGGCTCATGCTGGCGATGAATGATTCGGACGGCTATACCTACATCACGCACGCCGACGATCAGTCGGGTAAGAAAACCAGACGCTATGACAATTCCAACTCGCAGTTCGGCGCCCTCGGCGCATGGGTCTCGGCACTGGCGGGCTATAATGTTTCCAACGCGTATTGGATCCGTTTGGACCGCTTCTGGACACGCGAACAAAACGACGACGGCGGTTGGGGCTACCGGCACCACCAGGCATCAACGCACAACATGACCATCGCGGGTGTCAACTCGCTCATCATCGTGCTCGATCAACTGTATGCCAAAACTACGGGCGTCTATCGCAAGTTCGAGGGGATCAAGAAGCGGCCGCGCGCTCAGGAAGAGATCGCCCGCGTGCGCGACTCGATTGCGCGTGGGATGCACTGGCTGGCCGTTCGCGGGAAGCCTTACGGTGAAGCCTACACTCAGCTCGGCCACGAGCGGCTGGGACTGGCCAGCGGCGAGAAGTATTTCGGCCACTATGATTGGTTTCGCGAAGGCGTCGGTGGCGCGATGAAAATCAGCGGCTGGGAACGCATGAGCATCGAGAACGTCTCGATGTGGTTGATGTTCCTGGCCTACGGCAGAGCGCCGGTTCTGGTGAATAAGCTGGAGTGGGGTGGTGCGGACAGCGGATGGGATTATTATTTTCGCGACATGTACCATGTGTGCCGATTCCTGAGCAACATGTACGAGCAGATCTACAAGTGGCAAATTATCGATACGCGATCGACGCTCTACGACTTGCAGGACGCGCCTTTGCTGTACATCAGCGGCGAGACGCGGTTGTGGCTCCCTCAAGACTGTGCCGAGAAAGTAAGAAAATACGTCCATGGGGGAGGAATGATCGTCGGGCACGCGAACCTCTCGAGTCTGGCCTTTGCGCGGACTTTCAAGACCACATTCGAGAATATGTTCTCGGAGTGGGGGAGCAAGTTCCGCAAGTTGCCTCCGAACCATCCGATCTATCAAACGGCGTTCGGCAGAGCCGGATCAAAATTCAAACTCAAAGTACCCATTTGGGGATTGTCCGACGGTTATCGCGAAGCAGTCGTGCTGTTCCCGTCAGATGTCGCGGGCGCCTGGCATCAATCGCTCGACCGCAAGTACCCGGACCTGTTCCAAATCTTCGCGAATCTGCGCTTCTATGCAGCGGGCAGGTACAAGGATCTGCCCGGCCGGCTTCGTCCGCCGATCACAAGCGGAGCATCGACCACGGCAGAGAGGACGTTAAGAATTGTTCGGCCGATGACGCGCGCGGATCGCGGTGGTGCGACCACGATATGGGAATCGATGAATGAACTGATGACCGAACACTACGGCCTCTCCCTGGAAGTTCGCAGCGACGTGCAACTGGCGAACATCAACGAAGTGGGGAACGTGGACTTGGTACACATACCAGGACAGCAGGCATACGAATTCAGCCCCGACGAGACCCGGGCGATTCGCAAGTTCTGCGGCAGTGGCGGCCTGATTTTGATCGAAGCACTGGGCGGCGATCGTGAGTTCGCCAGGTCCGCAGCCCGGCAATTGGAGAAGATCTTTGGGCCTGAGTTCAGGCCAATCGCGGACGACCATCCCCTCTTGCAGGGCCAATTCTTGCAGGGCAAGCCACTACGGGATTTGAAGTACACTGCTGGGTACCGGCGAGCGGGTATGCGACCTACCGGTGTTCCGCTGCAAGTTGTTGTGGTGCAAGGAGAATTGGCACTTATTTTCTCTCCTATCGACCTCTCCGTCTCCGCAGGTGGACATTACACTCATGACCTGATCGGCTATGGTCGAGTCTCCGCCCAGAAAGTCATACGAAACATCCTCCTATATCAATCGTCAATTGAACAACATCGGAACTAACTGATTATACAACATGATGTTGGATCTGGATGTGAGCGCAGAACCACTATACATCCTATCTTAACATTGCTCTCAAGAAATCTGCGATAGTGGGACGATGAATCAGTGCTCACGATTCCCTAATCGCCCATCGTATCGTAAATCGAGCCATACCAGCGATTGGGTTTGGTCGAGACACGGGCAACTCGTGAGGGTGCCGACAGCGGAGGCTGTCGGCTTTCTAAGAGCTTGTAATGTGGACCGAGCACTCGGGATCGGGCAGGAGGCCCATCGAGCAGTCGAGGCTGGAGTTCCTGCCCGGTTCACGCATGAGGAGTCCGCAGATGCATAGATCCAAACTCATGGACCAATACATGGAGCAGTTGTTGCAAGGGCGGCGAAAACAATGTCGAAGTTTGGTAAGGGGCGCGCTGGAGCACGGAACCAAGCCCGAATCCCTGTACTTTGATTTGATGTGGCCCGCCATGGAGGAAGTGGAACAGCTTTATCGTGATGATCGAATCAACATCGCCACCGAACACATGGCGACGCGCATCAATCGCTTCGTTGCGGATCAAGTTCAGGGCAACCTGGAAGATGCAGAGCCGAACGGCAAGCGCATCGTGGTTACTTGCGCGGATGGTGAGCTGGAGGAACTCGGCGCTCAAATGTGTACGGATCTTTTCGAGGCTGAGGGTTGGGAAGCCTATTTCCTGGGCGGCGGTGTGCCGAACGATGAAATACTCTCTCTGGTCGGCCAGATTCGGCCGGAGATCCTGCTGATCTACGGAATGAAGCCGCAAGGCGTCCCTGGGGCTCGAGCGGTGATCGACTTGATTCGGGATGTTGGAGTCAATCCAACGATGAACATTTTGGTATCCGGAGGTGTGTTCAATCGCGCGCCCGATCTCTGGAAAGAAATCAACGCCGATCTATTTGCCGAATCAGCACGGGATGCCCTCAAGGTTGCTGGTGAAGCCATCCCACGGGTTCCGGAAGTCCGCATACCGGGCGCGCCCAAGAAGCGCCGCCGGCGCCGCAAATCGCCGCTGTTGCTCGAAGCCAGCGCGATCACATCTGGGAGGTAAGCGAACGGGCCTCAATGCACTTGCATCGAGTGCCTGCCGGCACGCAGGAAGTTGAACATGATCTTCTGCCCGTCGGGAGTGAGGAAACTCTCCGGATGGAACTGGATGCCGTACAACGGCAAGTATCGGTGCCGAATGCCCATGATCTCGCCATCGGCGGTCCAGGCGGAGACGAGGAAGTCATTCGGTAGCGTCTCGCGATCCACGCCCAACGAGTGGTAGCGGGCTGCGGTAAAGGGCGTGGGCAGGTCGGCGAACAAATCGCAACCACTGTGATGGACCCGGCTGGTTTTGCCATGCATGAGTGATTGTGCAGGAACAACGCGGCCGCCAAAAGCCTGCGCGATGCACTGGTGACCAAGGCACACTCCCAGAATCGGCAGCGAATCGCTAAAGTGCGTGACGATACTCAGGCTTGCGCCGGCATTGTAAGGCCTGCCGGGGCCGGGCGAAATGACGATGCAGCTTGGGTCGATCGCACCAACATCTTCGATGGAGATGTGATCGTTGCGCCTAATTGTGAGAGATGAGTCGGGCTGTGCTTCGCGAATTAGGCGCACCAAGTTGTAGGTGAAGGAATCGTAGTTGTCGATGACGAGCACCATTGTTGCCGCGTGCGCCTAGATTCCGAATTGCCGTTCGATGAAACCTGTATCGATATCACTGCTGATGAATCTCGCGTGTTGGCAGAGCGTGGAATAGAACGGGATCGTCGTTTTGATCGGGCCGATTTCGAACTCTTCCAAGCAGCGGACCATGCAGCGGATGGCCTCCTCGCGCGTTGGTTTGTGAACGATCAGCTTGCCGATCAGTGAATCGTACTTCGGTGAGATGGTCGAACCCGCACCGACGTGCGAATCCCAGCGGACACCGAATCCGCCCGGCACCTTGAACGACTCGATCGTGCCCGGCGACGGAATGAATCCGCGGTGGCCATCTTCAGCATTGATCCGGCACTCGATGACGGCGCCGGAGCGTCGAATGTCCTTCTGCGCCAAGGTCAGTGGTTCTCCCGCAGCAATGCGCAGCTGCCACTTCAGGAGGTCCACGCCGGTCAGCATCTCCGTGACAGGGTGTTCCACTTGTATTCGCGTGTTGACTTCAATGAAGTAGAAGTCCTTCTTTTGGTCGAGCAGAAACTCCACTGTTCCGGCGTTGTGATAGTTGGCCGCCTTGCACACTCGCACGGCTGCCCGGCACAGGCTGTCGCGCGTGCGGTCATCCAGAGCAGGAGAGGGGGCCTCCTCGATCAGCTTCTGATAGCGCCGTTGCAATGAACAATCGCGTTCGAACAAGTGGATGGTGTGCCCGCTGTGATCGGCGAGGATTTGGACCTCCACATGCCGAGGCTTTTGAACAAACTTTTCGATGTAGACGGCGCCGTTGCGAAAGGCAGCTTCGGATTCCTGGCGAGCCTGGCCCAACGTCGAACGGAGATTGCCCTCATTGTGCGCAATGCGAATGCCTCTGCCGCCACCGCCGCCGGCCGCTTTGATCATCACTGGATAGCCGATCTTCGCAGCTATTTCGATGGCTTGGTCGTCATCATCTATGATTCCATCGCTGCCGGGGACCGTGGGGACCTTGGCCTTCTTGGCCAGTTTTCTGGCTTCGACCTTGTCCCCTAAAAGTCGTATCGTCTCAGCCGAGGGGCCGATGAACTCGATCTTGGAATCGCGGCATTGCTCGACGAATTGCGCATTTTCAGCGAGGAAGCCGTAGCCTGGGTGAATGGCATCGACATCGTAAATCTCTGCTGCGGCGATGATGCGGTCTCCGCGGAGGTAGCTTTGGCTTGGCGAGGCTGGGCCGATGCAGACCGTGTGGTCAGCTTGCCCGAGATAGGCTGCGTCTCGATCTTCCTCGGAAAACACACACACCGTCTCCACGCCCATTTCTTTGCAGGCCCGGATGATGCGTTGGGCGATCTCACCGCGATTGGCGATTAGAATGCGTGAAAACATAGTTTTGTCGGAGTTAGCTCGGGCGAACGTAAAAGAGGGCTTGACCGTATTCGACTGCCTCGGCGTTCTTGACGGCGATCTTCTCGATTGTGCCGCTGACCTCAGCCTTGATTTCGTTGAAGACCTTCATGGCTTCGATCAAACAGACAGCCGTGTCGGGCCCCACGGTGGCACCGACGCTGATGAAGGGGGGCGAATCGGGATCAGGGGCTGCATAAAACGTTCCGACCATCGGTGATGCGATCGGAACCAAGCCGGCATTCTCGTCTGCCGGAGGTTCCGCCGCCGGGGCGGCGCTTTGCACCGGGGCGACCGGCGGCGCAGTCAGCGCCGTCGGCGGGGCGGCGCAACCGCGCTTCAGTTCAATCTTCAGATCGCCATGCTCATACTGCAACGCGCTGAGGTCATTCTCGACCATCAGGGCGATGAGCTTTTCCATGTTCTTGAGATCAATGTTTGCCAAAGGGCACTCCCTGAAAACCCCGCACGGCTGCCGGCACAGCATAGCGCTGGTTCCGAGCGGGCTACTGAATCATCGCCGATGCCAGGGACTTAGGCAAATGGGTGAGCACCTCATGGCCTCGGGCGGTGACGAGGACGTCATCCTCGATACGCACTCCGCCGATGCCCGGAAGGTAAATGCCCGGCTCGATGGTCATGACCATGCCCGCCTCCAGCCTGTCGGTGAAACCGTATTTGACCCGTGGATCCTCGTGGATGTCCAGCCCGATGCCGTGTCCCAGCCCATGGCTGAACTCTGCGCCATAGCCCTTCTGGGCGATATATGCGCGAGCGACCTCGTCAACGTCACAAACACGCTTGCCCGGCGCGATCGACTCGATCGCTCTCTGCTGTGCCTCAAGAACGATCTGATACACTTCTGCCAGGCGGGCCGGGATTTTACCGACGAACAACATGCGGGTCAAGTCACTGCAATAATACTCGCTGATCGCGCCCCAGTCGATCAAAATCAGGCTTCCTCTGCGAACCCTGCGCTGTCCCGGCTCCGCGTGCGGAAGGGCAGCGTTCTTGCCCTCGGCGACAATGGTGGGAAAGCTGGGGCCCATGGCGCCGCGTTTTTTCATCTCGAACTCAAGGAACGCGGCAATCTCGATCTCGGTCATGCCGATTTTGATCTTGCGTTTCGCTGCCTTGAATGCCGCCTCCGCAATCGAAATGGCATGGCGCAACTTCTTTAGCTCGCTGCGGTCCTTGATCCTGCGCATATGGGTTACAATCGGCGGAGCCCCTATGAGCCGCGTCGGACGGCACGCCTTGCGCAGGGCGGCGTTTTCCTGGACAGTGACGTCATCGGGTTGAAAATGGAGTTCAGGCAACCGGAGCTTCCTGCACACTTTCGCGACTGTCTCTGCCAATGAATTCTGCCGCATGTGTCTTTGTGCCCAAGGGATCTGCAAACGGAATGCCTCTTCAAAACGGCCGTCAGTGATTATGTGGACCCCGCGCGACGTGATGAGGGCAGCGCCGTCTTCACCGTTGAATCCGGTCAGGTAGATTTGATCCATCCTGCTCGTGATGAGGTAGGCAGGAATGCCCCGCTGACGCAGTTCCGCGCGGCAGCGATCGAGACGCTTTTGTATCGTCAGGGAGGGTTTTGCTTTTTTCTGTTTGCCCATGCCTGAGCCTCGTTTTCGCGTGGGAATGGCTTTCACTGTAGTTTCCGGAAGCGGGAAGTCAAATTGCGGGATCCGAACGCTTGTGCTCGTTTGGAGCCCGGATGCGTAGACGGCTTCGCGGAGCCTACTACTTCAAGAATCATTGGCGGTTGCATGATCCTCCTGGTCCCGCTATACTTGCGCGGTCAGGGAGACCCTTGTGAAACCACCCGTGGAATCTTGGCTGCTTGAGATACTGGTCTGTCCGGAATCCAAGGCTTCATTGGTCAAAGAAGGGGACTGGCTTTACTCGACGGATGCTCAGACGCGAAGGCGATACGCAATTCGGCAGGGTATCCCGAATCTGCTGATCGAGGAGTCTGAAGTCGTCAGTCCCGAGGTGTTCGAGAGGGTCATGAGTCAGCGCAAACAGTAGATGACGAGGAGTTCGTAATATGGCGATGACACGAAGGAGAGAGCGGTTCTTCCATACCAAGTCCCGATTTCCTGAGCGCACCAAGGAGAAGGGTTGGGTCGGTCCTGTTGTGGATTACAAGGAGATAGAACTGCTGCGCAAGTTCATGACCAACAGCAACAAGATGATGTCCCGCAAGCGTGCCGGCACCTCGGCCTCTGAGCAGCGAGCCGTCAAGCAGGCGATCAAGCACGCGCGCTTCATGGGATTGATTCCCTACAAGGGCGTTTGACGGTAGGGGAGAGAGATTGTGAAACTTCGGCCCGGCTCGTTCGAGCCGGTTTTTTTGCGCGCGGTGGTTACGGGGGCGCGCAGTTCACCAGTACGAACATCCTTGAGGCTCCGAGAGTTGAGGAGCCCAGACTCCGGGGTGTGAGTATTCGTTTGGCAATTTCCTGCTGAACGAATTTCTCGCTGGTGCAGTCCGTATGGCCACCGGCCCAGCCGACGATCCGCCAGTTTTCCGACCACGGCGTATTGATGATCTTGCCCGCCGAGCCTCCCGGCGGCTTCAGCCCGACTTGGCCCGCCGACTTCACACCGATTTTGCGGTCGATGGTCCCCAGCAGTTCGACTGAGCTGAGAATCGAGTCGTGCGGCGAGTGGTAGACATAGACGTTGCGATTGATGTTCGCCAGGGCCTCGCTCATGTCGTAATTGTGCGAAAGCGATGAACCCAGGAGTACGAGGTTGTCGATGTGCGATTGGCTGTCCAGATTCTCGCAGGCCCACACCGCCACGCCCGTTCCCGCGGAGAGGGCAATGATATTGACACGGTTTTGTGGGAAACGTTTTTTGTAGTCCTTGATCCGCTTGGCGAGCCTTCTGCCGGCTGCCTCGGCAGCTCCGAGGATGTTGAGCTGGTCGATGAGCGGGTTCATGGAAATGGTCCAAATGAACACCTCCACGTCGCCCTTGTAGCCAGCCTTCTGTAATCCGCGAGGAACCTGTGCGGTTCCGAAACCGAGATTGCCCGCGCCGTCCAGGTAGTAGGTTTTCCCGAAAGGCTCCGCCTTGGGGTTACTGCTCTGGCAGCCGGCGATCAAAATCATCGCTACGGCGGCCACAACACTGGAGTTCCGAAATCGCATTATCGTCCTCATTTTCTCATGGTCCGGCTCAGCCGGGCCTCTTCGCCCGTTCAGTCACTCTCTCTGATCTTCGGCGCGGCGTGATCATACCGCGTTCCCGTCGGACTGTGAAGGGGCGACGGCGTTGCATCTGCCAACAAACGTCCCCATAGTTGCTTCCCAATCGCACCAATCTCAAGCGTCGCAAGCGTCTCCAACACCGTCGTTGTCGCTGTCTGCCTGATCAGCGTTCGCGTTCAGTACACAATTATCCTCACCATCGCTGATGCCGTCGTTGTCGGAGTCGTTATTCAAGGGATTGCTGCCCAGGTCATCTTCCTCGCCGTCGGACAGTCCGTCTTCGTCGGAATCGGTCGCCAGCGGATCCGTGCCGTTCGCAATTTCATCAAGATCATCAACTCCGTCACCGTCCGTGTCCGGGTTCGTGGGGTCCGTGCCGTAGATTTGCACTTCGTCGCCATCCCCCAAGCCGTCGTCATCGCTGTCAGTATCGAGCGGGTCGGTATTGAGCTTCACTTCCTCTCCGTCCTTCAGGCCGTCGTTGTCAGTGTCATCGTCGTTGGGATCGGTACCCAGACTGGCTTCCGTCGCGTCGTCCAGGCCGTCCAGGTCCGCATCGCCGGTCAGAGGATTATCGCCGGAGTCAATTTCATCGCCATCCGCGATGCCGTCACCGTCGGTGTCTGAATTGAGCGGATCGGTCCCGCCGGAAATTTCCTGCCCGTCGTTGATTCCGTCCCCGTCCGTATCTGCATTCGTCGGGTCGGTGCCCAGAACGACTTCCGTGCCGTCAAGCACACCGTCGTTGTCTGTGTCCGGGTCCAGCGGATCGGAGCCCACGGACGCTTCGTCTCCATCGTTCAGGCCATCCTTATCGGTATCCGCATCGGTGGGGGACGTGCCGCCAGTAACTTCATCCCCATCGGTGACTCCGTCGTTGTCGGTGTCCGTGGCCAGCGGGTCGGTCAGATAGGTCTCCACTTCCTGGAAATCGCTGAGTCCGTCGCCATCGGTATCGCTGAGCAAGGGATCCGTTCCCAGGCTGATTTCCTGAAAATCCGTGAGGAAGTCGCCGTCGCTATCACGGTCCGTCGGGCTTGTCCCGGCAAGGACTTCATCGCCGTCAAGCAGGCCGTCGTTGTCGGTGTCTACATCGAGCGGGTCTGTACCGAGTTTAACTTCGTCGCCGTCGTTGAGACCATCGCCGTCCGTGTCCGGATTTTCAAAATCCGTGCCAAGGGCGAACTCGACGAGATCAACCAACCCGTCGCCGTCGGAGTCTCCGGCCGGCGCATCGTTTTCGTCGTCGTTTGCGTTCATCTCCGCGTCGGGATTCTCAGTACTGGTATCGTTGTTGCTTGCTGAGTTCGTACAACTGCCGAGCACGAGCACCAGCAATCCGATCGACCATCGGCAATGGTTGTGTTGGAAGGACTTCGGGTTCATCGCCGGTTGTATCGGCCAAACACGGCAGTGGCAGAATCTTGGATTTTGATACTGGTATGGTTGTCGGACCGTCGGCGGCTGTTATGGGACACCGCCAAGCCCTATATCCAGTTGTTCACAATGGTTTTGAAGTGATCGCCGCGCTGCTCATAATTTACAAACGCGTCATAGCTGGCCGCTGCGGGCGAGAAGAGGACGACTTCTCCGGGTCGGGCCAGCCGACGGGCAAGATTGATGCCGCCGTTGAATTCATGCACGGATTTGATCGTCGGCAGGGGAGTTGCGGCGGGGGCGCGGCGTATGTATGTGGCGATCTTGGCGCGGTTTTCGCCAAAACAAATAACAGCGCGGGCCCGCTCGCGAATCGCGGAAGCGAGCAGTTCGTAATCATAGGGCCGATCGCAGCCGCCACAGATCAGGATCACCTTTCCCTCAAAAGCCGCCAGTGCGGTTGCGGTAGCTTGTGGAGTCGTGGCTTTGGAGTCGTTGTAGTAACGCGCATCCTCATAGGTACGAACAAATTCGAGGCGATGAGGCAGGCCTGCGAATTTCGACAGTTCCTCGACGACGATGCTATCGGACAGACCGAGTAGCCGCCCGACGTGCAGCGCTGCCGTTGCGTTGTGCTGGTTGTGTTCGCCGATTACATTCAGTCGCCCGGCCAGCTCGGCGGCCTGTCCATAGATGATCTGTCGCTGACCTCCGAGCGGAATCTGCTTGTCCGTTAGCACGCCCGCTGCCTGCTCGCTGAGCAGCAGAACGTCATCGGAAGCCTGATGGGCGAAGATCTGAGCCTTGGCATGCAGATAGTTCTCAAACGTCCCGTGGCGGTCCAAATGAATGGGACTGAGGTTGGTGACCACGGCAATGTGCGGGCTTCTTTGGAGTGAAGCCAGATCCTCAAGCTGGAAGCTGGACAGCTCCAGCACGACAAAGTCACTCGTGCTCATCCGGGCGAGTTCCGGCAGCAGAGACTCGCCGATATTGCCGCCCAGCCACACATTGTGAGGTGATCCGTTCAGGCTGCTGAGATGGGCATAGAGCACATCGAAGATCATGGCAGCGGTGGTGCTCTTGCCCGTACTGCCGGTGATACCAATGATGCGCGCGGGGCAGTGCTCGACGAACAGATTGATTTCTGAGGTGATCGGAATGCCCCGTGTGCGTGCCTGACGTACGAAGTCGGACTTGGCCTTATCGACTGCGGGGTTGACTACGAGCAAGTCCGCCGCCGCGAGGTCGCGCCCATCATGCGCGCCGAGATGGAATTCAATCGGCAGGCCCTGGAGTTCTTCGATGGATGACGCGAGATCCGATTCATTTGCCAAATCGGTGACGATGACCTTGGCATTCTGTTCCGCGAGCCAGCGGCTGACGCCCACGCCGCCGCCGAACCGCCCCAACCCCATGACGACGACGTTTTTTCCTGAGAAGTTCGTGGGGGACATGGAAGGTCAGAAGCCCACAGCCTGGGCGATGTCTTGGGCAAACTCCCGGCAGGCAGTTTCGACGGCCTGAGTCCAGTTACGTTCGCCCTGTTGCTTGTATTGTGCCTGATCGAAGGCGTAAATCACACTGCGCGAAGCATTCACGATCGCGCCGCTCCCGTCGGATTGGAAGCAATGGGCAATGTCAGCGGCGGACATTCCTTGAGCCCCATATCCAGGAACGAGGAACAAGCTTTTCGGCATCAGCATACGCAATTTCTTGGCGGTTTCGACGTTGCGGGGTGCCACTACGGCGC
>JACZTW010000063.1 GCA_022573485.1 Planctomycetota bacterium | reverse complement strand
AGGTCGGCTTGTGCTTGCCCATCAGGATGGTCGCAATCTTCACAGCCAATCGACCGAGCACTTGCCCGCTCGCGTCGAACAGCACCCAGTCGCGCTGCGCGGGCGGCTTTGTCACGATGGTTGTCTTTTGCGTGGCGGTCGGCATCAGCTTTGGAACCTCGATACACTTCACAGGCAATTCAAGAATCGCGTAGTATAGCACGTAACCCATTCCCGTCAAGCACCTTGTGACCCCAAGGAGCCGCAGGCTTCAGCCTGCGCGAAGCACCCCGCGAAAGTACCCCAACTGCCCGAATCGGCCCCCCACTGGCCTCCGCCCAACGCCCGACGTAGTATTCAGCGTATGCCCGGCATCGACGACAACGCCCCCTCGCCACAAGTGCTTCCGGACACCGACCTTACGATCTGCCTGCACTGCGGCTACAACCTCCGAGGGCTGCCCGAGGGACACAAATGCCCGGAATGCGGTCGCCTGCCGGACAGGCAGGCAGAACGGCAGGCAGTGCTGGACTTGATCCACCAGCCGATGCTCAAGCTCGGCTGGCGCATGCTCCAATTTTGGAAACCGCTGCCCGCCGGCTGGTGGTGGGTACTGGACGACCCACGACATCGGCGAGAAGCCCGTCGGCGCACCTGGAAGTGGATTCTGGGGTCCGGGCTTCTCATGCTGGTACTGATGTGCTCAATCGTGATGGTCAATCGAACCATTACCATCATCAAGTATGAGCATCCGCCCGGAAAACCGGAGAACAAGCAGGTTCGCGCAAGAGGCTTCAGTTCGGGCGCGATGTCGTCGGTCTCTCTCGCGGTAACCCCGAGCAAGCCTGGCTGGGTCATTTTGACCGAACGCACGGAAGAGGTCGTCGTTGATTTCCAACTCGGTTTGATCCTGCGAGGCGTCATTCTCGTTGCGCTAATCATCTTTCTCACCTGGCTGATGATGCGCTGGTTATGGCTGCCGATTTGCCTTGCAACGGGACCTCGCAAGAAATCGGCGTCGGAACTGCAAGCCATCAAGACGATCGCACTCTATCAATATGCGCCGATGCTGATGATTCTCAGCGTTGAGATGTCTTTGATCGGGATCCATTGGGCTCTGCATACGTCAGGCCTTGTCCGAGATTCGCTCGTAGTTTGTCTGGTCGCCGTCGGCCTCTTGCACTTTGGGCTCCTTGGCACAACGTGGGCGGCGGCCATCAGATCGGACCGTACGGGGCAGATTTTCAAGCACAAGCTGCTCCCGATCCTCGGCATTATTCTCGCCGCCGGCCCAGGGGGTATGTTGGCAACATTCCTGATCGGAGGGCTTATGTTCTTGCTCTTTACTTGAAGGCTCAAAAACGCTGAATCTTTGCGCAATTGTGAGTAAAAGGAAATAACTGCGGCGGCGTTGCAAGAAAGCTCCGCCTGAGAGAGAATAGACTCCCAGATAGGATCCCTCGACCCTGAGACCCTGTTCCTTCTGTCCCTGTAAAGGAGTTGCCCCTGTGCGATTGCACGAATACCAAGCTCGCGAGTTGTTGACCCAGGCGGGCGTGCCGGTTCCGGCGTCCGAGGTGATCTCGACCGTCGATGAGGCGGTCGCAGCCTACAAGAAGATCGGTGAGCGGGTGGTGGTCAAAGCTCAAGTGTTTGCCGGCGGGCGCGGCAAGGCTGGGTTCGTCAAGCTCTGTGCCAGCGAGAGCGAAGTCAAAGACGCCGCACAATTCATGCTGAGCAACAAGATGGTCAGCAAGCAAACCGGGCCGGACGGTATCGAAGTAAAGAAGCTGCTCATCGCCGCAGCAGTCGATATCGAAAGCGAGTACTACGTCGGCATGGTCATCGACCGCGCCAAAAATACCCCAGTGATGATGGTTAGCCGGGAGGGCGGCGTGGAGATCGAAGAAGTCGCAGCCCGCAATCCCGACGCGATCATCAAGGAGTGGCTGCACCCGCATCTGGGCCTGCAACCATTCCAGCTCGGCAAACTGATCGGCGCTTTGGGATTCACCGAAAAAGCACAAATCAAGTCGACCCGACTCGCCCTTCTGGGCATCGCCGATATCTTTCTGAAATATGACGCGTCGCTGGCGGAGATCAATCCGCTGGTGCGCACGACCGCCGGCGAAGTGCTGGCCATCGATGCCAAGATGACCTTCGACGACAACGCCCTCTTCCGGCACAAAGACTTGCTCGGCATGCACGATCCCGCCGGAGAGGATCCCAACGAACTACGGGCCAAAGAGCACGACCTCAGCTACATCGCACTGGACGGCAACATCGGCTGCCTGGTCAACGGCGCGGGGCTGGCCATGAGCACCATGGACATCATCAAGCTGCACGGCGGCGAGCCGGCCAACTTCCTCGACGTCGGCGGCAGCGTGACCACCGAAGGCGCCGTCGAGGCCTTCAAGATCATCCTGAGCGATTCCAAAGTGAAAGGCATCCTGGTAAACATCTTCGGCGGCATCGCCAAGTGCGACGTCATCGCAGCCGCCCTGATCCAGGCCGCCACACAAATCGGGTTCAAGGTGCCGGTCGTTGTACGGCTGGAAGGCACGAACGTCGAAAAGGCCCGCGAGATGCTCGAAGCCGCCAAGATCGACCAACTGATCCCCGCATCCGACTTGACCGACGCAGCAAAGAAGGTCTGCGCGGCGGTCTGAATTACGAATTACGAATTAGGAATTACGAATTAGGAAGTAGGTAGTAGTTCCTCGGGCCGTCTTTCGTAATTCGTAATTCTTCGCATGTTCGAAAAGCTCATAAACACTTCTGTTTGTTTGCCCGGCTGCGGGATGTTTGTGCGCCACGGCGAGAACGAACTGGCGGTCTTTCATTTGACCGATCCGGATCGTTTTGTTGTGTCGGAGAACGCCTGCCCTCACGCCAGCGGCAATCTGTCGGCGGGCGAAATCATCGGCCACTGCGTGACTTGCCCCGTACACCAATGGAAGTTCGATCTGGAGACCGGATATTGCGCCGGCACGGACGACGTGATCCTGAAGCGGTACGAATGCCGTGTCGAAAACGGCGTGGTGCTGGCGGACCTGTCGAAACCGCTGCCCGTGCCGCCCCCACCGAAGTATGATTTCTGAGAAGTTGCAGATTCCACACAGTTGCGGGGTTTGTTGGTACCAGAACCGCGAATCCTCACCGCGCATAGGATTCACGAAAGTCCGCAACGTCTGCTAAACAGCAAGCTAACAGGAGGACCTCTCGAAGTGACTTCGTCGATTAGCAGACTGTCCAACAACCAATCTCTAACGAATACAATTGTTTGCTCGAGGATTCGGACGACTCACCGTTGAGACCATGAACACGGTGCGTGCTCACCCTCAACCGTCCGCAGGTGCGGATTCCAGCGATCCGGTCATTTCATTCAGTTGTGCGAGGTGTGACTTGTGACGTTCCGCGATCCTGGCCACGAGGGCGGACGCCTCGGCGCTCGTGGACACCGCCGCAGAATTCTGATCGTAGAATGTGATCAATTTGCGCTTGCTCTGAACGACGCGGGGCATCATGTAGTTCAGCTCGACATAGTGCATGCTTGTCGTGTGTACGTCGGCGGTGCAGGGCGTCGGCGATTCGCCCAACTCGAGAATCATCTCCACCAGCCAAGCGACGTGCTCCCGCTCTTGCTCGATCATGCCGGCCACCGCGTCCGCGTCACCCGCGGAAGCCCACGACACGAACACGACCGACTCGCGCAGGCGCGGCAACATGCTGCGCTGCTCCGCATGGCTGAGCCGATCCAGAGTTCTACTCAGATTGAGCGAGTCCATCGGAAACTGCCTTGGCTTCGAAGAGGCCCTGAGCGTACTTGCTCGCCTCGGTCCTGGTCCGATCGACGAGGAACGTGCCGCCCAACATCAACACGACGGCACACAAACCGACCACAGCGACGCCCGCCGGGGAAGCACCGAGCCGCTCCCGGCCGTCGTCCTTGAAATACATGTGGTTCATGATCCGCAGATAATAGAACAAGCTGAACAGCGTGTTGAGGCTGACCCAAACGACCAGCCACCACAGCCAGCCGCCCTCATTCGCGAGGGCCATCAAAAGCCACAGCTTGGCCCAGAAACCGGCCAGAGGCGGCATGCCGACCAAACTGAACAGGCAGACAGTCATCCCGAAAGCCAAGACGGGCGCGCGCCGTCCCAGCCCGTTGAACTGCTCGATGTCGTCGCTGCCGGTCTTCCACACCACCAGCGCGGTCGCTCCAAACGCCCCCAGATTCATAAAAACATAAGTGCCCACGTACACAACCAGCGCCAACAGAGCCCCCTCGGAAACGCCCGGTCGCAGGACAATCGCCGCAAGCGCCAGCATGTATCCCGCGTGCGCGATCGATGAGTAAGCCAGCAAGCGCTTGACGCTGGTCTGGCGATACGCAGCCAAGTTGCCCACGAAGCAAGTCACGGCTGCGAACACGCCGATTACCACGGTCATGGGCACCAAGTTCAGCAGCGCCGACTGCCCGGTCAGAGGCGATGCCCCCGCCGCCGAGGCGGCTGTGTACATGATGCGCATCAACAGGCAAATACCCGCCGCCTTCGACACCACGCTCAGCCAGGTCGTCACTTCGATCTTGGCGCCCTCGAACACATCCGGGCACCAAAAGTGGAACGGAACCGCGGAGATTTTGAAACCGACGCCCACGAGGAACATAAACACCGCCACCGCCAGCAGCACCGTATTCTGGCCGGTCTGGAGCATGGCCGTCGCCTGGACGGCGATCAGCGGCACATCGAGCGTGCCGAACATGCCATAGAGCAGGCTGGCGCCGTAAACCATGATGCCCGCGCTGATCGACCCGAATACGACATACTTCATCGCCCCTTCCGCACCGGGGCGTGAACGCTTGTCGAAGGCTACCATGGCGTAGCTAGGCAGCGAGGCGAGTTCGATGGCGATGATGATCATCAGCAAGTTCAGCGTGCTGACCATCAGCGACATGCCCAGGGCACTGCCCAGCAGGAGAACCATGAACTCCGGCGCGTCTTTCTCCTGCGCCGCGGAGCCGATCATCCACAGCCCAATGACCGCCATTGCAAATACGAACAGCAAGCCCTTGAAAAAGACCGTCAGATTGTCCGCGATCAGCATCGTGGGTGCGGCGCCCGGCTCCATCCCAGCCTGCGCTCCCGCACTGGAAATCATCCCAGCCACGTTCATATTGAGGAAGAAGGCCACCACCAGCCCCGCCAGCGCCAGCCAGGCACAAACGCCCGAGCGCTTGCCGACAATCATCGCGCCGACCAGAATCACAATGATCGTGCCGACCAGCGCGAAGTCCGGGCCGAAGAGCTTGAGCTCGTCAGCAGAGGGTAACCAGTATTGGATAATCGGTTGACCTAACAAATCACTCACCGTAACTCATGACTTTAAGCATTCAAAACGCGTCGTCACTGTCTCCATGAACCACCAGGAACCGCAAGACCACGCAATACCCCGCGTCTGCTAAACGACGAAGTCATTGCGGACGGCCCAACGCCGCCGCTTGCCGTTTAGCAGATCCACGAAACACCTGCGATCCTCGCTTGCGGCAACCTACATGCCACCGCCGGTCGCTACTTCCTGCGCTAATGCGCCCGCCGCAGCAACATGATCAACCAGCATATCCAGCGTGCCGTTCATGAAGTTAAAAACGGTATGCTTGGGCAGCACGCCCAAGGCAATGCACAGCACGCCGAGCGGCACCAGGATGCCCAACTCCGTGCGGGTCGCCTGCGGGAAATTCTTGTATTCTTCCTTCGCCGGGCCGAGATAGACCCGCTGAATCATCCACAAAATGTACCCGGCGGTCAGGATGGCACCCAGCGCCGCGAGAATGGCCATCGGCACTGCCCAGGGAAACTTGTCCTGCGCGCTGAACGTACCGAGCACCACGTAGAACTCACCGATGAACCCGCACAGCGCCGGCAGCCCCAGCGACGCAAAAAAGCCCAGCGTGGCCAGCGAGCCGTACTTCGGCATGGTCAGCCACAAACCGCCGAAGCGGTTGATGTCGCGATGGTGGGCCCGCTCGTAAATCACGCCCACCAAATAGAAGCACATCGGTGAGGAAATGCCGTGGGCCAACACTTGGAACATCGCCCCTTGAAACCCGGTCTTGTTCATCACTGCAATGCCCAGCATCACATAACCCATGTGGCTGATGGAGCTGTAGGCCACGAGTTTCTTGAAATCCGTCTGCGCCATGGCGCACAACGCACCGTAGATGATGCTGATCACCCCGATCAGCGCGACATAGAAGGCCCAATCATGCGCCACAGCCGGGAACAATGGATAGGCAATGCGGAAGAAACCGTAGGCGCCCATCTTCAGCAAGACGCCCGCCAGGATCATGCTGATCGGTGTGGGCGCCTCGACGTGGGCATCGGGCAGCCACGTGTGAAACGGGAAGGTCGGCACCTTGATCGCAAAGCCGATGGCGAAGAACAGGAACATCACCCCGCCGAAGCGGTAGCCCAGCAGCGTCGTGTTGGGATCGTTGAACACACTCTGAATCGCGGTGTTGGTGCTCATGGCGATGATGTCGAACGTGCCGTTGCCGTCCAGAGCCTTGCCGCTGAAGAAATAGCAGGCCACAATGGCCACCAGCATCAACACCGAGCCGGCCAGCGTGAACAGGAAGAACTTGATGGCGGCGTATTCCTTTCGGGGCCCGCCCCACACGCCGATGAGGAAGTACATCGGCAGCAGCATCACTTCCCAGAAAACATAGAACAGGAAGAAATCGAGCGCCAGGAACACCCCCAGCATGCCGGTCTCGAGCAGCAGGAACAGAATGTAATAGCCCTTCTCTGCCTTCTTGATCGTGTGGCTGCCCCAGCAAGCCAGGAAACCGATCAGGCCGGTGAGAATGACGAGCGGGAAGCTCAGGCCGTCCATGCCGAGGTAGTACTCGATCTTGAACTTGTCGCCGGTGATCCACTCCGCACGCTCGACATGCCTCAACGAATCCTCAGACCCATAGCTCGAGCCGAAGATTGTTTGCTGTACTTCATCGGGAGCGACTCCCTGCGGGAAATAGTCTTTGAACAGAGAGACCGCCAGCAGGAGAGTCAAAAAGGTGAAGACCATGGCGATCGGCCGAGCGCGCGCCTTCGGAGCAAGCAAACACAGCACCGCGCCAAGGGTCGGCAGGAAGATGATCCAGGTCAGGATGTGATTGGTTAACCAACTCATCAGCAGGTACCTTGTAATCTTTAGATCAGAATCATTGTGACCACGAACAACAGCGCCGCAGTGGCGCTGAAGATGACATAATTGCGAATCCGCCCGGTCTGCACCACACGGAACAAATCACCGAAGTCAAAGGCGGTGCGACCCATCTCCGTCACCACGCGATCCACGCCCCGCGCGTCCAGAACCCGGCCGGAGAACATCGCCAAAGCCTTCGTCAGGCGGGCCAGGTTCTCGACGATCGAGAAATCGAGAATCCATTTATCGAGAAAGCTGCTGATGCGTGCGATCAGCCGTGTCCCGCCCACCACGAACAAGTTGTAAAACTCGTCAAAATAGAACTTGTGCCATAGCAGCGAGTGCAGTTGGCCGACGATCGGCAACTGGCAGATCCGATCCGCCGTCTTCAACCCTCGACGATAGATCACAAAGGCCAGGAAGAAGCCCACGATAAAGGACGCCCACACAATCTTCGTCAGCGGCCCGCTGGCAAAATCATGCACCGGAGGCTCGTGCCCATCCAGCGGGGCGATCAGCGCGGCGCTGCCCGCAGCCGCCGGCGCGGCATCGGCAATCAAGCCCCGGAACAAGAACCAACTGCTCCACAACGTGCCAATGGCCAAAATGACCAGAGGCCATTTCATCAAAGGCGACTCGTGAGCGTGTTCGTAAATGTGCTCGTCACGCGGCTTGCCCATGAACGTCAACCACCACACGCGCATCATGTAGAACGGCGTGACGTAGGCGATGATGATCGGCAGCCAAAAGAGCCATTTCGGAAGCATGGGCAGGCGGTCCGAGCCCAGCAAGTGAGCATTCGCCGTGCTCGCGTGCGTTTCTTCGGCGTGGCCGGCCTCGGGAGCAAGTTCGTCATGCTGAAACGAAGCCAGTGACGCATGTCGGGCGGAATCCTCATCGGCATGACCGCCGTCACCGTGCCTCGGATCGGCGGAGTCGCCCGCATCGCCGTAGGCGCGATAGTACGCGACCGCCAGTATCTCGTCCTTGCTGTAGTACCCGCCGACGCCCGCGAACATCACGGTGTTCATGGCGGGCAGGCCCACGCCGGAAATCGCCAGCACGCCGACGAAAAACGTCCAGCAAGTGACGGGCATCTTCTTGTACAGCCCGCCCATCTTGCGGATGTCCTGCTCGTGGTGGCAGCCTTCGATGACTTGGCCTGAGCCGAGGAACATCATGGCTTTGAAGAACGCGTGCGTGATCAAGTGGAACAACGCCGCCACCCACGCCCCGACGCCGAGCCCGAAGACCATGTAGCCGAGCTGCGACAGTGTGGAATACGCCAAAACCTTCTTGATGTCGGTCTGTACCATGGCGATCAGAGCGGCCATAGTCAGAGTGACGCAGCCAATGACCGCGATGATGCTCTGCGCGTCGGGCGTCAGCAGCGGGAATATCCGCGCCACCAAATAAACGCCGGCGGCCACCATCGTCGCGGCGTGGATCAGCGCGCTCACCGGCGTCGGGCCGGCCATTGCATCCGGAAGCCAGACTTGCAGCGGCACTTGAGCGCTCTTGCCGATGCAGCCGCAAAACAGGCATACACCCATGAACGTCGCGACAGTGTAGCCGTGAATGTGCCAGCCGAAGATGTTAAGGGTTGCGTCGAAAATCCCTGTCTGGCTGGCGTACTGGCTGGCGAAGACAGCGGCCGCGCCGTCGATGGAGACATCCTTGAGAAACACAACGATGCAAGCCAACCCAACCATGAAACCGAAATCGCCCACCCGGTTGACGATGAAGGCCTTCATTGCCGCATCAGAGGCGAATTTCTTATCGAAGTAGAAGCCGATCAGGAAGTAGCTGCACAGGCCGACCAACTCCCAGAAGATGAACAGGAAGACGAGGTTCGCACTGATCACCAGCCCCAACATGCTGAAGGCGAACAACGACAGAAACGCGAAGAACCGATGGTACTTGCTGGTGCCGTCCACTTCGTCGCTACGGCCGGTCATGTAGCCGCGCGAGAAAATGAAGATGCAACTCGAAACGAGCGTCACCATAAAGAATATGATGATGGACAGGGAATCGAGCTTAACGGCGGCGTAAATGTCAATATCGCCGAGCGCTGCCCAGTGATAGCTGATGGCCTGCTCGCCGGCGGCCAGACGCTCGGCCGCGTTCATGCCCAGCCACTTGACCAAGACAAAAGACGACAATCCCAAGCTGCTGAGTATGCCCAGTATCGCCGGCACGGACGCGCCGGGCTTGCCCAGGCGCGGACCGCCAAACGCCAGGATCAAGAACATCAGCAACGGGACAAACACGCCCGCCACCAAACAAAGACTCAATGTCGTTCCAACATCCATCAGTCTATCCGTAGCGGCCGGCGTCCCCGTCGGCCGAGCTCATTTGCTGGTCCGGCGCGCACCTTGAAAACTGCAGCATCTGCTAAACGACGAAGTCACGTCGAAAGAGCCTGCCGTTGGCTTGCCGTCTAGCAGCCGCCCGAAGTTAATGGGACACACACCACCCATCAAACGAGCAGCATTGAAATCACAGACCAACAGGGGCATCACTATCCGCTCAATTGCGTGCCTTTGTCGACATCGACGCTGGCGAAGTTCTTATAGAAGTTCATCACAATGGCGATGGCAATCGCCGCCTCCGCCGCAGCCAGCACAATCACAAACAGCGCAAAGACCTGGCCATCAAACCCGCCGGTCTGATACCGAGAAAACGCCACCAGATTGATATTGCTCGCATTGAGAACCAATTCCACACCGATCAAAACACCGATCATATTGCGCTTGCTGGCCATCACCCAAATGCCAATGCAAAACACCATCGCCCCGAGAACGAGATAGTGTGTCAACCCAATTGTCGCGAGAAACAACATGCGGTTTTTGTCTTTCTGCTTTTTCTCTTTTCTCTTTCTAACTTCTCTCTTGCTTTGCCAAATAGGCCGCGCCGATCATGACCACCAGCAGCAGCACGCTGGCCACCTCGAAAGGCACCAGGTAGTTAGTCAAAAGAGCCTTGCCAAGCCAGGCCACGGTACTGCTCTCGAGGCTCGGCTGGCCCTGCCACTCCGCCCGCAGGATCACGAACGACAGAGCGGCGCACAGTCCCGCGCAAATCACGCCGCCGGCAACTACTTCGCTGCGCTTTACTTCAAACTTCAGCCACGGTGAACTCGAGGTCAGCATGATGCCAAAGACGACAAGGACCAGAATGCCGCCGACGTAAACGATGAGCTGGGCCGTCCCGAGGAAGTAGGCCTGCAACAGAAAGAAGAGCATCGCCACCGCGCCGAAGGTCGCAAACAGGCACATCGCCATCCGCACGACACTGCCCGACAGCACCACGCCCAGCGCCGACAACACCGTGGCGCCGGCGAAGACATAGAACAGCACATCCTCCTGCCAATTCTGCTCCGCCGTAATCCTCACATCACCCGCCGCCGACTCCGAAACCGGCACCGTCTGCGCCATCGCAGCCACCGGCAACCAAGCCACACAAATCAGCACAACAAGACGTGAAAGCAACAAACGACTCATCAACAATCCCAATCAAGCGAATAAACGCACCAACGACTCAATGCCCATTCATGATTCATGTTTCATGTTTCGTATTTCAAATTTCAAATTTCAAATCTCATATCTCATACCTCATAATTTCTTAAGATCCCGGCAGCGGATCAATGGCCAGGTAGCCGACGAGCTGCCTTCTTCCCAGGAAGCCACGAATGGCCACCGCAGCGAACGACAGCACGATCAGCGCGCCCACGCCACCGAGAATATAGCTCACGGTGCCGGCCAACATGCTGCCTTCCGGAACCAGCAGGATCCAGGCAGTATTGCCCAATAGTAGAATCATCACCATGGGCAGCAACACTTGTACGCAGGCGTACAGGACTTGATCGATCCGAATCCGCGGCAATGTCCAGCGAAGCCAAAGCTGAATGTAGACGAAGAGCGCGCATTTCAAAATGAACCACAGCGGCCCGCTGCCCAGAATGCCCATGATGAACGTCTTACCGATGCCCTCTTGAACTTTCCAGACACCGCTCAAGTGGGCCGACAGCCAAGCCTCTGAAATCGGCGAGTACCAGGCACCGAAGAACAGGATCGTCGCCAGGCCGCCGACCACGAACATCGCACAGTATTCCGCAAAGAAGAACATCGACCAGCGGAAACCGGAATACTCCGTATGGAAGCCCGCCACCAACTCGCTCTCGGACTCCGCCAGATCGAACGGCGCCCGCTTGCAACTCGCCAGCGAGGCAATGTAGTACGCCAGCGCCGCGGCAAACATGAACGGATTCGTGAAGCAAAACCACGTAAACCAGCCGCCGGACTGCTGCTGACCCATCGTGTTGAGGTTCAAAGTGCCGGCAATCATCACCGGCAACAGCAAGGCCATGCCCATCGGGATTTCGTACGACACCATTTGGCAGGCTTCGCGCATGGCGCCCAACATGCTCCATTTATTATTGGAGGACCAGCCGGCCAGAATCACCCCGACCACCTCGATGCCCAGCATCGCCAATATGAAAAGCAGGCCCACGTCGGTGTTGCGGAAGATCCAATAACTGCCGAACGGCAGCGCGGCAAAGGCCACAATCGTCGGTACGAACGTCAAATAAGGCGCCAATCGGAACATCGGCCGATCACCGTCCTTGGGAATGAAATCCTCTTTCGCGACCAGTTTGACGGCGTCCGCGAGCGTCTGCGTCCAGCCGTGCCAGCCACCAACGCGCATCGGCCCGATCCGACTTTGGATATGGGCGCTGACTTTTCGCTCCCACCAAACCGTAAACATGGGAATAAGCGAGATCAAAATAAACACGCCGGTCATGGCCAGCAAATCGCGCACCAACTCATGGCCGACCGGATAAAGCGCATACGCCAGCCATTCCCACGAGGAACCGATGTGGGCCAGGACGCCGGCTTGGGTTTCTGCCAGCGACAGCGTGCCGCCGAAAAACGATAACTCTGCGGGATTGTTGACCGCCGCGTCTTGCAGGAATTTCGTTTCCATGAAGTCGAAGAGTTCGGCGTGCATCCAAATGATCAGACACAACGCCACCCCGCCGCCAAAGAACATGACCGCCGGGAAGCGCTTAAACGCACCGTAGACCACCAGTATCGGCGCCCAGGCCAACAGCTTCAGCCCGCGCAACTCGAAGCGCTCCGGACGTTCTCGCCATGGCACCCAAACTTGACTCACTAAGTCAAACTCCTCTCAGTACTCAGTTCTCAGTGGTTCGCAGATCCCCGGGCATGCCCGGGGCTAAATAGCCGAGAGCGGAGTGTTTCTCCTTCCGCAATCCGAATTCCTCAGTCCTCAGTCCTCAGTCCTCAGTCCTCAGTCCTCAGTCCTCACTCCCGTTTCACCGATCCACTTCACCCATCACGACATCGATGCTGCCGATGATGGCGGGGACGTCGGCCAGCAGGCAATTCTTGCACACGTGGTTGAGGATCGACAGATTGCAGAAGCTGGGCCCGCGCGTCCGAACCCGTGCCGGGATGGCAGACCCATCGCCGACGATCAGAAAACCGAGCTGGCCTCGCGGGTTCTCTGCCTCGAAGTATACTTCGTCCGCCGGCAGCTTGAGCGTCTTGGGAACCTTGCCGATGTGCTCGCCGTCGGGCAATTGATCCAACGCCTGCCGAACGATCTGGGCCGACCAATACATCTCCACAATGCGTACCGCGTATCGGCTCCAGCAGTCGCCGACGACAACCTCTCTCGGCACGACCGTCGGCGGGAAACCCGTGGGAACCGGCATCTCGCTGCACGCAGGCAGGCCGATGGGCACCACGAATGCAAAGCGATCGTAATTCTCGTACGGCGTACTCTTACGCAGATCCCACTTCACGCCGCTGCCGCGCAGGCAAGGCCCCGTCAGGCCCCATGCCAGCGCATCTTCCGCCGAGATCACGCCGATGCCCGCCGTCCGCTTCACAAAGATGTAGTTGTAGCTCAGCAGGTCGTTGTATTCGGCGATCTTCGGCTCGAAGTAATCCAGGAACTCGCGGCAGCGTTCGACGAAGCCCTCGGGCAAATCCTGTGTCACGCCGCCGGGCGTGATGTAGCTGTAAGTCAATCGGGCGCCGCACACAGCTTCGAGCAGATCCAGAATCATTTCCCGCTCGCGGAACGCGTACAAAAACGGCGTGAACGCGCCGATGTCCAGTCCATATGTGCCGAACGAGACCAAGTGCGAGGCAATGCGGTTCAGTTCCGAGACAATGACGCGGATGTAGATTGCCCGCTCAGGCACTTCCAGGCCAGTCAGTTTTTCGACGGCCACTGCGAAGGTCTGGTTGTTGTTCATCCCCGCCAGATAGTCCATGCGATCGGTCTTGGGAACGAACTGATAGGTTTGCAGATTCTCGCCGATCTTCTCGGCACAGCGGTGCAGATAGCCAATGTGCGGTACGGTCTCCAGCACCAGCTCGCCGTCAACCCGCAGCACGACGCGAAGCACGCCGTGGGTGGCTGGGTGCTGAGGCCCCATGTTGATCAGCATTTCCTCCGTCGGGAGGTCGCCCTGCTCATCCTGATCCGTGTCGATCAGGATATCCGGCTGCATCTCGAAGACGCGTTCTTTTGATGGAGAAAGGGAGATACTGCCCATGTCCTGTTTCTTCCCGAGCCGCGAGCTTTAGCTCGCACGGATCCGCTGAGCGTGCGAACGCCGCTGACTCGGGACGTTCGCGCAGGCTAAAGCCTGCGGCTCCTTGGGTGATCAATGTTTCGGTGACGTCAACTCGTACTCCGTCGTGCCGGGGATGCCGTGATACTCCATTGGGTAACGATAGTCCTTCCGCAGCGGGTATCCGATCCAGTCATCCGGGC
>JACZTW010000313.1 GCA_022573485.1 Planctomycetota bacterium | reverse complement strand
CGCTCACTGGCCGCCAGCGAATCGCTCTTGAACATGAGCCGCTCCAGCTCGATGGTGGCGGCGCGTCCGTCTGCGATGTCCAGCGTGTCGTAGGTCATCCCTGGCACCAGAGCCGGTAGCACCGCCTTCAGGCTGAAGCTGCCGCCGAAGGCGGGATGGTAGACGTGGTCCCGCACGAGCGGCAGCGCGTCGACCAGGCGTGCCTCGATGTCGGCGAGAGGCGTCGCATGCTCCGGCACCGAGTCAGCAAGATCGCGCAGGACACCGGCTTCGAACGGGGCGTTGTAGGCCACGACCACCTCAACATCGCGACACGCCTCCACGACGCGGGCCGCGATCTCTGGCCTGGGATCACCGGGACCGTCAGCGAGCCATGCGTGATGGGTGATGGCGCCCGTTCTGCTGACGACGTGACAGCTGAACTGGGCGGGAACCTGGTCGTATGGCCGGCAGCCATTCCAGATCGGAATGGCGAGCTGGACCGATTCGAAATCGAGCACCGCGTATGGACGCCGGAACGCCACGAGTGCGTCGCGCAAGGACGGCTCCACGATGAGGCGATCACCCTGTACCGCTCGGCGCTGACGATCCGCGATCCACGACAGGTCGAGGTCGGAGGGAAGCTGGTGGATGGTCGAGTAGCCACGGGCCTCGAGGGCTGCAGCCTTCCCGCCCATGTGATACAGCGTGCTGACGTGGTGCTCGGGAACCGCTGGCCAGCATCGCTTCATGAAGGGGCAGGGATAGGGCTTTTCGCAGTGCCGACCCACGGAGACCTCGGGACATGGGCCGTTCAGCATGTGCAGTTGCGCTGCGGCGACCCCTGATAGTCCTGGGAGCTGTGTCTCGACGTCCTCGGTGACATCGTCACGCGCGAACAGATTCCGCAGGTCCGGGAAGCGGCACTCGCGATTGAGATGCATGACCTCGACGCGCTCGACGTGCATCACCCGCAGCAAATCGAATTCGCCCGGCTGAACCTCAACCACACGATCATGAGCAAGCGTAAGCTGCTGCAACTCGTGAGCGAGGGCCACGTCAGCGGCTGGGACGACCCGCGTATGCCGACGCTGTCGGGCCTGCGGCGGCGGGGCTATACGCCGGAGTCCATTCGGGAGTTCTGCCGCCGGGTCGGCGTGGCCAAGGTCAAGGGCGTCTCCGAGATGGCACTGCTTGAGCACTGCTTGCGAGAACATTTGAACAAGGTCGCCCCGCGCGTCATGGGCGTGCTGCGGCCGCTGAAGGTCGTGATCGAGAACTACCCCGACGGTCAAGTCGAGGAATTGGACGCCATCAACAATCCAGAGGATGAATCCGCCGGCACGCGGAAAGTGCCCTTCAGCAAGACCATTTACATCGAGCAGACCGACTTCATGGAGGACGCCCCGCGCAAGTTCTTCCGCCTGGCCCCCGGCCGCGAGGTGCGGCTGCGCTATGCGTACTGGGTCAAGTGTACGGACGTCATCAAGAACGACGCCGGCGAGGTAATCGAGCTGCGCTGCACGTACGACCCACAAACGCGCGGCGGCAACAACCCACCCGACGGCAGAAAGGTCAAAGGCACGATCCACTGGGTCAGCGCCGCCCATGCCCTCACCGCCGAAGTCCGCCTCTACGATCACCTCTTCGCCACCCCCAATCCCGACGACCCGTCAGAGACGCGACCGTCAGGGAGCGGGGAGCAATTGCGGAATGCGGATTGCGGAGTTCGGAATGCGGATTCGCCCGCTCAGCACTCAGCACTCAGCACTCAGCACTCAACGGGCACGTTTCTCGACAACCTCAACCCGAACTCGCTGGAGGTTTTGACCGACTGCAAGCTCGAACCCTCCCTCGCCAGCGTGCGACTGATGGGCGGCCCGCTAGTGCAATACCAGTTCGAACGCAACGGCTACTTCTGCCCCGATCCTGACTCAACACCGGACAAACTCGTCTTCGTCCGTACCGTGACCTTACGAGACACCTGGGCTAAGATGGCAAGGAAGGCGTAGCTGACGACAAGGAATGAGAAGAGTAGGCCATCGTCGCAGGAATCAGTGATGAGCAAGAAACGACTGACCAACATGACTCCTGATGAGCTGGCCAAGGAGACCTCCGAGTTTGACCGGGAGTTCGTCGCCGACACCTTTGGAAAGACCGACGAAGAGTTGCGGCCTGCACCTTCCGCCGTTGAGACCCAGAAGCCCAGCATCTCATACTGGCGCTACTTCTTGTCCATTGAGGGCGATCTCGAAAAGACTACGCGTTACGTCGAGCCGGTCCCGGCCAACTACGGAACTTACTCAATCGAGTTCGCTAGGATTCTCATCAGCGCTGGATCCGAGGTGGATGTCGTCTCGAAGGCCCTCTGCAGGAAACTCGATCCGGATAAATGGAAAAATGCAAAAGGCAATATCGACGCCTACAGGCGTGTGATCTCGCGCCCGTATCGCATCTATGACAAGAAAGTGACCATCCCACGTAATCGATTGAGTTTCGCACCCTGGGATGAGTGGCGCCGTGAAGCAAATCCGGGTTGGTGGCGAGCTTACAACGAGGTCAAGCACGACAGACAGAAGAACTACAGAATGGCCAATTTCCAGAACGCTTTGTTCTCAGTCGCCGGTTTATTCATCCTCGTTCTCTATTATTATCACCCACAAAAGGTGGGCAAGCCATGGCCGGCCTTACTCGGGCTCCCAGACCAACCACTCGACAAGTATCACGGGGCCGGCTACAAACTCCCGGTCAACAAGATGTCCTAGCGAGGTCTTGTGGGGCAAGCCTCCTCTGCGTTCAGGGGCGCCCTATCGTGTGTGTTCGCGTATCCGGCAATAGGTTGAGCACGGCGATTACGATGCAGTTTGGCGCTGTACATGCGAGCGCCGACCGGCGAAAATACGTTCATTTGCAGATATCGAGAACGAACTTGGCCAACACAGTTATCGGTGGATCCAGATCCAATGTTCGATCGCCCGAGCTTGTGCACGGCCACCGGAGTTAGAATGGCACAGAGAAAGCCTGTCCCAGGTAGATTCAAGCGGCAGCTCCAAACACGCATCACATGGATTCTGCTCTCGATGCTGATCATGTACTGTCTGCTTTTCTTGCCGAAATCGATATTCAGTTTGCTCAGCGAACTACTCGGGCAATGGGCAGATTACAGCGCTCGACTTGGCGTGGCGGTGGTTGGATCATTTGCCGCTCGATGGGTGATCTTCACTCAGGACAGTTTGGCTAACGGCAGCAGCCGATACTCTGAGTTCTTCAGATCGCAGTTTCCCGACAAGGTGATCATGGGCAAGTACCACTGCACGAAGGCTGAGGCAACGACGCTGTGGTTCCAATGGTTCAACAAGTGGGAGGAAGGACCTGACCACTACGCTCTATATCATCGATTGACGTTCTCTCGGTCGTACGGGTGTAGGCTCATTTACTACCTCAGGAATTGGCTGTTCTTCTTCTTCTGTTTGGGCTTTGTAACTCTTGGGTGCCTTTGGCTGTTTAAGATATCGTTTTCGCAATGGAGTCTGTGCCTCTGTTTCTTGGTCGCCGTTTTGCTTGTGTACGTGTACCTCTCGTGCACTAATAGGATCCCCAAAAA
>JACZTW010000062.1 GCA_022573485.1 Planctomycetota bacterium | reverse complement strand
TGTACTTGGTGTGCAAGGCGCGATGGTTGTCCGCCTGCCCCGAATTACCCAGTTGGGCATGGAGCAGCGATAGATTGTAGTGCGCTGCCGCATTCTCCGGGTCGATGTCCAGCGTACGCTCGAACCAGGTGACGGCCTCAGTGAGGAACGCTTCACGATGGGCTTTTCGCTCGGCGCTGCGCTCCAACTTGGCCCGTTCAAACAGCGTTTGGCCCAGTTCATTGAGGAGCCTGTAGTCCAAACTGAAGTCGAATCCGCGCCGGCGTGTCTCGTCTGTGTCCATCCCGACCAAGGCAAGAAAGTTCTCGATGGCTTCCTCGATGCGCCCGTTCTGCTTGTTCACGAGTCCTGAAAACCACGCTACCGACCACGCGGGCGCGGGCGGATCGAAAGCAGCGGCTTGGCTCAGCGCTTCGACCGCTTCCACCAGCCGTCCTTCCTTAATGTAGACGCGTGCCCGATTGAGCGGGCCGTCCGGGCGCCCCAGCGCCTCGACTCGGGCGAATGCTTCCTCCGCCTGCCTCAACTCACCTTGGCTTGAGCCTACGTTGCCGGCGCGCAGAAGCCCAATGCCATAGTCATTCCAGCGCTGCCATTCGGGGATGGGGGTGTCTTCATTGGCAGGTGCGTTCGCGGCGCCGTCGATGGAAAAAGTCACTCGGTCCTCGGCGAGCGTCATGATCGGCAGGCGATTGCCGTCGAACTCCTCGCCCTGAAAGTGCCGCAGATAGGTCGTGTCAAACTTACGGTACAGCAGTTTGACCTCGACGGTGATGGGATCCGTGATGTCGTGCGGGACTTCGAGCCGATAGTGTACGACGGCGCCGGCGCCGGGCGGTATTTGGTGATCGTAAAGAGCGATGAAAATATCCTCCGCATTTCGTCGATCGATGCGGTGGCCATTGCGATCAATGACATAGGCGTTGACAAAATACGACCAGGGATCGACCTCGCCGTCCGGGGCCAACCCGCCACTTCGGCCAATGATGCGACCGCCGGAGGACACTTCGACCGACAGCCAAATCTCATTGGAATCGACGGTGCCCTGCGTGAACGAGTGGCCCATCTTGAGCGTACGAATCACCGTTTCTACCAGATAGGTCTTGCCGGCTACGAGGGTCGGCACTTCGGGTCTGATCGGCGCCGACAAGGGAGCGTCGATGGCGCCGCCGTCTCTGATACCGAACAAGTCAACCCGCATGACACCCTTGTTGAACTCCTCGTGGGCGGCGATGACTCCATCCGGCATGTCCAGCAGATACGGGATCGCAGTGTTGGCGCTGGGGAACAGGTGATCGTGTACGGTGAGGTTGCCGGAGTCATCATTGAACTTGGCTCCGAAGTCGTCGCTGGCCGACAGCTTCATGTGGCAACCGTTGCAGTTGGGCTCCGCCTTCGGGGGATAGTAAAAGCTGGCCACCCCGTGGCCTGAGACGCCGCTCAGCAGAAACGAATCGTAGTGATTCTGCCCGCGCAGCCATTTGTAGGCGTTCAATTCGACGGGCAGATGCACTTTGTGGCACGCGCCGCAGAACTCCGCCGTCTTGTGCAGCGGCTTGAGGAACGTCTTCTTGTGAAACGCCGGATTGGACTTGATGAGCTGGCGGTTGACCCACCGCAGGAACGTATTATCGCTGAACGCGAAGGGATAGTGCGTGGGCTCCTCGATGGTGAAATCGGCGTTGCCCCTGGGGCTGTTGATGTGCGTGATGGCATGGCACGTGGTGCAGGTAATCCCTGCCTGGGCCATTTCGTCCTTTGAAAGGTCGTAATCGGGGTCGTCGAACCGCGGATCGTCGAAGGCGCCGCTGAAAAACGGCACTGGATCGTGGCAACCCGCGCAGAAACGCGACCCCCGTGCATGCCCGTCGCGCTCGTATAGCGCTCGGCGCGTGTTCTGGACGGAGAACAAGTAAGCGGGATTGTTGAAGGACGCGAAACGGTGCATACTGTACGACCAGCTTTCATGAACATCGGCATGGCACTCCTGGCAGTAGGCATCGTTCATGAGTGTGCGCGCGGGGATGAAGTTGCCCGTGGCTGTTCGCGCCAGGGAGGGAAAGAAGTACTTTTCGCCCGTCTCGGGGCCGGCCACGTTCCACTGGCGCGGATCCTGTGAGTGCAGGCCGGCCATCACCGCGGCGAAGACCAGCGCCACGCCCGCCCAGGCTACGCCCACTTTCCAGCGGATGCGTCTGCCCGCCAGGCGGTGCAACACAAACAGCCAGCACGCCGCCAGCGGGGCAATCACGTGCAGCCAATAAGCAACCGAACGAACCTGCGGGTTCTTGATTTCAATCCTGACCGAGAACACATCGAGGCGCATGAGCACAAAGCCGGTCGCGAGCAGCAGCAGGGCGGTCGTGAACAGAGCATATCCGACTTTGATGGCCCGCCGGTTCGGCCGATGCCGTGCGTTCCTGATATGCAGCGCGCCGAAGATCACCACGGGCAGCACAATCAACAATCCGAGAACGAGGTGTGCCAGGAACATGTATTGATAGAAGTAGTTTTGATACGTGCGGCTGGTAAACCATTCGAGAGATGTGACGGCCGCGAGATAGACGGAATTGACGACCAGCACCGCGAAAAGACCGAAGACCACGAGCAGGAGCTTCTTCAGCCTGGGGCCGACGGCCGGGACGTACTTGATCCGCTGTGCCGCTGTGATGTCCTGCCCGCTGATTCTGCTCATGGCTACCGATCCCGTTGACTGGAACTCCCATGATACACGGAATGATCCCAATTCCCCAACTTCTTCACTCGGTCCGACTGCTGAATTTCGGCTGCCGCCGTTCGTTTCGTCGTTAGTCTCGGTGGAATGGCGACCCCGTTTACAATTTGACCTGATCGTGGAGAACGTTGCCGGCGCTGTCGGAGGGAAAAAAGGGGCTCCGTTGCAGAGTGCTCCGTCTGCCTGCGTCGATGATGTGGACGACGATCGCACTCTGGAATCAGGCGCGCCTTAACTCGATGACCTTGTCAGTCAGGAGTCGGCGCGGGCCGCTTAGCCGACGGGCGTGACGTCTTCTTGGCCTTTGCGCCTCGACCCTCGATCTTCCTGGTTTTGGTTTCGATATTCCTGAGTGATGCGGCGGGCGTCCGTCTGGTCGCTGGCGACGGGGCCTTTCTAGAGAAACGGACCGGCACGCGGACCGTCGGCGCCTCGGTGTCATCCGTCGTGATGGTGATGATACTTGCACCCGGTCGCCGCTCGTGATTTTCGGAAACCTCCAGCACCACCTCCTGCTGACCTTCCTTCTCAATCACCCTCACTTTCAAACCCGGATCGCTTGCCGTGGCGCCGAGAATCCTGTGCGGCGCGTCGTCGTCCCATTCCAAACGGACGGTTTGGCGCCAATCAGGCTTCCGCTTTGCGGGCACGCTGAAACGGCGCGGACTAGCCACGACATGAGGGCGGGGAATGGCCGACACTGGAATCGTGATGTTGGGTGCCTGTGCGAGTCCGGTTTCGAGTTTGAGGTTGGTCCGAACTGCCTTGGCCGGCAGAGGAGGCGTCAAGGTAACCTCGAGTTCGTAGTGCTTGCCCTTTTCGATTTCACGCAGCTCCGCCTCGAAGAACTCCGATTCAACCGGTGCCAACTTCAGCTTCAAAGGTCCGGCGTCGCCAGGCGTAATCACGATTGTTTGCTTCTGCCCGGTCGCCGTGCGGCTCACTTTCCTCATGCTGATGCGCCTCGGTTTCAAGGTCACCGGCTCCAGTATGCGCCCTTTGCAGGTGAGGTTCACCCTCGGATGGCTCGGGTCGTTAGTCTCGACGCCGATGTTTCGGGTGAAGTCGCCCGTCAACTTGCCGCAGTTGATGATGACTTCCAGTTTCTCAGTCTGGCCGGGTTTGATGGTACGGTCGGACCGACCGTTATACCGCGTCCCTCACCCACCCTTGGCCCTGATCCGAAGGTCGGCGGTTCCTTCGTTGCGGATCAAGAACGGGAAGGTCAGAGTCTTTTCGCCGCGCCAAACGGGTTCCACCGTTGCCGTCTGCTGATCGCAGGCCCACTTGGCGTCGGGATTCATTTGAAACTTGCGTTTGCTTTTGCGCTTCTTTGCCGCTGCCCGGCGCGCGGCGCCGGCCTTGTTCTTGCGGTCAGCATTGAGCTTTGGTTTGACCTTGGGTTGAAGCTTCTCTCCGGCCTTGGACGTGTCTAGAGTCTTGGGCTTGTCTGCGGCTTTGGGATCCTGCTTTGGCGGAGCGACGGTCTTTGGTTTGTCCGCTGGTTCGGTTTGGGGTGGCGCGTCCTGCGCAGTTTGCGGGCTTGGCCACCAGGCCGAAGCGCGGCTGCTGGAAATCGCAACACCGAGAAGACATATGCAGGCCAACCGCAAGGTGAACGAATACATTTGTAGTCCTCCAATGATGATCTGTCGGAGCCGAGCGACGAAAACACCACTCTGCTTTGACGGCAGCCCGATTATCGGACACTGCCCCTCGATCACGCCTATGGGAGCCAGCATAACCGAATCGACGGCCGCATTGCAAGCGCGCCCGTCAGGGAGGACACGCTTCAGGCCGCTACAGCCCCGGAACCAAGCTAATCAGGCCCGATGAGAGTGTCACGATGGCCGACGACGGCTGTACGATCGTCGCCCACAATCCCGTCGTCGGCGATTCTGACGGCGGGCGCCTCAGCGTTGTCAACGGTGTGCCGAAACGAGTGGCCTACCAACGCCGGCTCAGCCGGACTGAACCGGCTGCTCGGGCGCCACCGAGCGTCGAATCTGCTCAAGCCGAGCAAGCGTCGAACGCAGTTCGTCAGGGTGCATCGCCTGCGGGCCGTCACACCAGGCTGCCTTGGCATCGTCGTGTACTTCAATCATCACGCCGTCCGCTCCCGCCGCCACGGAGGCCTGCGCCAACGGGGCCACCATGCTGCTGACACCGGCGGCATGACTGGGATCCGCCAGCACCGGCAAATGACTGATCTGCTTGAGTGCGGAAATGGCGGCCACGTCCAAAGTGAATCGGCAGTGCTGCGAGATGGTTCGGATTCCGCGCTCGCAGAGAATGACGTTGTAATTGCCCTCCGACATGATGTATTCCGCAGCCATGAGGAATTCGTCGAGTGTCGCTGCCATGCCGCGTTTGAGCAGTATCGGCTGCTTCACGGTGCCCAAGCGCTTCAGCAACGCCGTGTTGTGCATATTTCGGGCGCCGATTTGGATGATATCTGCTACCTCAGCGATCATGGGCAGCGCTTCTGCCTCAAGCAGCTCCGTGACGATGAACATGCCGCACTCGGATTTGACCTTGGCGAGAATGTCGAGCCCTTCCTGACCCAGCCCTTGGAAGGCGTATGGGCTGGTTCTCGGCTTGAACGCACCGGCACGGAAGAATTGCACGCCCATTTCACGGAGCCGCTCCGCAATTCGCAGCGTCGTGTCGGCCGTTTCGACGCTGCAAGGCCCGGCGATGACGGTCAATTCCTCGCCGCCGATGGAACGATCGCCGAAACGCAGCACCGTCCCTTCAGGCTTGAATTCGCGGGAGACCAGCTTGTAGGGCTTCGAGACGCGGATGATTTCTTTGATTCCGGGCAGGCCGGCGAATGTGTCGATCGGCACTACATCTTTGTTGCCCGTGACACACACGGCGGTTCGCTGGGCACCCGGCATGGGATGCGCCTGGAAGCCCATTTCTCGCACGGCGTCCGTGACGCGGGCGATCTGCTCGGCAGTGGCATCTTGATTCATTACGATCAGCATGATTCCCTGACCTCCTCTCTGTGGAACTCCCGCACAAAATTCTTAATGGCATCGAATAATGCAGGCGGGTCGTCGAAATACGGCTCGGTGCTCCGCACAAGCGCGCTGCCGACGATCACGCCGTCAGCGCCCGCTTGATACAGGGCCTGTGCTTGATCTGGGCGACTGATACCAAACCCGACGACCAACGGGCGATCGGTGCAGGCGCGAAGTCGTCGAATGCGGCGCTCAGTCGATGGATCGAGTTGCGCTCTGGCCCCGGTCGTGCCGAACGTGCTGAGCACGTAGGCGAACGCCGTGGAGCGCTCGATCAAGTGTAGAGCACGCGACGGCGGTGTGTTCGGAGCGACGAGATGGACGCATCCGACGTCGTGGGCCCGCAGTGATTGTTCCAATCCGTCGGATTCCTCGATCGGCAAATCGGCGGCCAGCACGGCATCAACGCCGACATCGCGCACTTGGCGGCAAAACTCATCCAGTCCGCGCTGGTAGATCAAGTTGTAATACACCAACAGACCGATGGGCACGTCGGTCTCCTGCCGCAGCCGCTCAAGCAGTTCCAAAGCACGATCCATCGAGGCGCCCGCCGCGAGCGCTCTTTGCGCCGACCGCTGAATGGTCGGGCCGTCGGCGATGGGATCGGAAAACGGAATTCCCAGTTCCAAAGCATCCGCACCGCCATCCAGGAGCGCTTTGATGATCAAGAGACTCCTGTCGGGATCAGGATCGCCCAGCATCCAGAAAGGAATGAACGCCTTGCGATTCGGTTTTTGAAATAGCCGTCTAAATCGATTCATCGCCGCCCGCCGACGGGTACAACCCGCTTTCACAGTTAAGAATGGTTTCCAAATCCTTATCGCCGCGGCCCGACAGATTGACCAGCAGAATCGCGTCCTTCGAGAAGCGACCTACTTCACGCAGTGCCAGCGCCAGGGCATGACAAGATTCAAGCGCACCCAAGATCGATTCGCTTCTCGCGAGCAGCCGATAGGCCTGCACCGCCTCTTCGTCCGTGACGCCGAGATAGGACGCTCGCCCGGTCTCCTGCAAGAACACGTGCTCAGGCCCGACGCCCGGATAATCCAAGCCGGCGGCAATCGAGTGCGTATCATCGATCTGGCCATCGGCGTTCTGCAAGAACAAGGAGTGCATGCCGTGGAAAACACCGCGCGTCCCCATCTGCAAAGATGCGGCGTGCGATCCGGCGCTGCTGCGGACGTGCTTCTGTTGAGCCGTGGCCTTCAGGCCACGGACCAAGAACGATGAACCCCTGTCACGGTGATCTGCGGACGGCCCGGACCCTGAAGGGCCCGGCTCAGAGACGCCGGCGCTCAGCCCATGCCCCGCAGCTTCGGCACCGAACAATTGCACTCGTTCGTCGTCCAGGAACGCTGAAAAGATGCCGATCGCGTTGCTGCCACCGCCGACACAGGCGAAGACCGCATCGGGCAGCCTTTCTTCGGCCTGCAAGATTTGTTGCCGTGCCTCGGTACCGATGACGCTCTGGAAGAACCGCACCATGGCGGGGAATGGATGCGGTCCCGCAGCGGTACCGAACAAGTAGTACGTGTCTTCGGCGTGGGTGATCCAATCCCGCATGGCATCGTTGATGGCGTCTTTGAGCGTGGCGCTGCCGCCGCTGACGATGTGCAGCGTGGCGCCGAAGAGTTCCATGCGTTGGACGTTTTGTTGCTGCCGCTCAACATCCACCGCGCCCATGTAGATCTCGACGGGGATGCTCAGCAACGCGCCGATCATGGCCGTCGCTACTCCGTGCTGACCGGCGCCGGTCTCGGCAATGATCCGATTCTTGCCAAGTCTGCGGGCCAGCAGGCCCTGACCGACCGTGTTGTTGGTCTTATGCGCCCCTCCATGCAGCAAGTCTTCGCGCTTCAAGTAGATCCGCCGACCGCAGCGCTGCGAGAGGTTCTGGGCCAAGTACAAAGGCGTCGGTCTGCCGGCGTAGTTCTTGAGCAAGCCGTGAAACTCCGCCATGAAGCTTTCGTCTTTCTGGGCGTCCAGAAAGCCGGCTTCGATCTCATGCAGCGGCGCCACCAGCGTCTCCGGCACGTACATGCCTCCGTACTCGCCATAGCGCGTCGAAGCGATCATGCTCGGGCCTCCTCGAAGAACTGTTCCAGCTTGCCCTGGTCCTTGATGCCCGGACGAGATTCCACTCCGCTGCAAACGTCGATCGCATACGGATTCAACTGCCGCGCGCCACGTACGTTGTCGGCGTCGATTCCGCCGGAGAGAAAAACCTTGTCGAGTTGACGCGGCAAAAGGGACCACTCGAATGTTTGGCCCGTACCGCCCATGGCCTGCTCGTGATGAGCGTCGGTGAGAAAGTAGTCGGGCGCCGAAGACTCCATGGCCTTCAAACTCGAACGATCGCGGACGCGAATCGCCAGAATGTACACCGCGCCCTCGGGAGGCCTCTTTGGCTGGCGGTAAAGTTGTACAGCGTGCAACCCGGCACGCTCGACAATCCTCTCGATCTCATCCACGGATTGTTCCACAAATACGCCGACCAGCCGTACAGTTGCCAGGCCGGCAGCGATCGCGACGGCTGCGGGAAGATCGACACAGCGAGGCGAGGCCTTGGCGAAGATGATCCCTACGTAGTCGGCGCCCAATGATTCTGCCATTCGCGCGTCGGCTGCACTGGTGATTCCGCAGATCTTGATCTTCACTTGGCCACCTCCTGGCCGGCAAGCGCTTGCCGGATGAAGCCGGAGGGATCATTCGAGCGCATCAAAGCCGTACCGATGAGAACGCCGTTGACGCGTTGCGGCAGCTCGCGCACCTCCTGCGGCGTCGTAATGCCGGACTCACTCACGATCAGTACGCCATCGGGCACAAGCGGACACAGGCGGTGTATGACTTGCCGGTCGATCGATAAATCGTGAAGATTGCGATTGTTGATGCCGATCATCGCTGGATTAGTCCCCACGGCAATATCCAGCTCGCGCTCGTCGTGTACTTCGACAAGCACCGCCATTCCTAAATCTTCAATTTGTGCCTTCAAATCGAGCAAAACACTCTGTTCGAGCGCACCCACGATCAAAAGGCAGGCGTCGGCCCCGATGTGGCGTGATTCGAGCACTTGGCGCTCTTCGATGATGAAGTCCTTACGCAACACAGGCAGGGAGGTCGCCGCCCTGGCCTGTGTCAAATGGCTCGGATGGCCGCCGAAGAAAGTTTCATCAGTCAACACCGAAACCGCAGCCGCTCCAGCTTGCTCGTACCGTCGGGCGATCTCATCAGGCTGGTAGTCACCGCACAGCGCGCCGGACGAAGGTGAGCGGGGTTTGAGTTCGGCGATAATCTGAAGCGATCGCCCTCGGAGCGCGCCGGCGAAATCACGATCGCTCGGGCGCAGGCTGCGGCGATCGATCTCGGACAGGTGCCGATTCTCCGTGATCTTGTGCCGGATGATGTCTGCGAGCACGTCTGACATAGCTACGATTTCTCCACAACCGTCTTGAGCGTGTCCAAAGCTCGACCCGAGTCGATTGATTCGGCGGCGAGCGCGACGCATCCTCGCAGCTCGACTCGCTTCGTTGAGCCGATGGAAATGGCGACTGCGGCATTGAGGACCACCATGTCGCGCCGCGCGCCTTTGACGGACCCTTCGAGAATCCCTCGGCAAAGCCGGGCGTTTTCCGTCGCATCGCCTCCGGATATGTCTTCCAAACAGCAGCGACGAAACCCAAGCTCTTCCGGCGTGAGCCGGCCGCAGGTGATCTTGCCATCGTGCAAACGCCCGTAATGTGTTTCGCCGGTGAGCGTCACTTCGTCCAAGCCCTGTCCGTGGAACACCATGGCCCTTTGTACGCCAAGGAGTTGCAACGCCTCCGCGACGGGGGTGATTAAATCATCCCGAAATACGCCCACGGCTTGGCGAGTGACGAAAGCGGGGTTGACAAGCGGACCGAGGATATTGAACACGCTCTTTTCGCCGCGTGCCGACAGTGCTTTTCGGGCGGCGGACACGCGTGCCAAAGCAGGGTGGAACAACGGGGCGAACATGAACGCAATGCCGACTTCCCTGATCATCCTGGCCGCCTCATCGGGTTGCAACGACGTAGAGATACCGAGCTGTTCCAAGCAGTCCGCGCTGCCGCACTTACTCGACACGGCGCGGTTGCCGTGCTTGGCGACCGGAATGCCCGCGCCGGCGACGACGAAGGATGCGATCGTCGAAACATTGAACGTTCCACTGCGATCGCCGCCGGTGCCGCAAAGATCCACTGCATTCTCGGGCACATCGCGTACTCGAACGCAACGCGAGCGAATTAACTGGGCCATGGCGGCCAGTTCCGCGCCCGTGATGGACAGGCCATTCAGCTTGTCAAGAAATTCGATTTGTTCATCCAAATTCGCATCCGGGCCCAGGACGTACTCGAATTCGCCCAGATCAACGCATCCGGCTGCTCGGCTTGATATTTCGTTTGTGCGACTTGCCTCACGCGGCATGGCGACGCTCCAGTAGTTTCAGCAGGTTCTCAATGAGTCTTCCGCCGAAGGGAGTCAGGACGGATTCGGGATGGAATTGCACGCCCCAAATGGGTCTTTGTCGGTGATGCACCGCCATGACCACACCATCGCAATCGGCATCCACTGCCAGAACATCCGGGATGTTGATCCCGACCAGCGAGTGATACCGGCCCACCTGTATGGGCGAATCGAGGCCCGCGAAGAGGTCGGCACAACTGTGGTCAAGCCGTGCGGGCTTACCGTGAACGACCTCGCCGGCAGGTCCAACGCGACCGCCGAAATGATGCACGATGCACTGCATGCCCAGGCAAACACCAAAGACGGGCAGTTCGTCAGGGATTTCCGAAAGCAGGGCCAGGCACAGCGCCGCATCTTCAGGGCGGCCGGGGCCCGGAGAAAAAACCAGCAGATCCGGCTGAGTTCTCTCGATGTGAGCCAGTGCGTCCTGTGCGGGCCAGTTATTGCGAAACACGTCGGTGTTGCAGTGCCGGCGCTGAAATTCGTCGGCCAGAATGTGTACGAACGAATCGTAGTTGTCGATGAGCAGCACGCGCTTAGACATTTTCCGATACCTCGCGCAGCGCCTGAATGCAGGCCTGGGCTTTGTTGGCAGTCTCATCCCATTCACGCTGCGGAACACTGTCGGCCACGATCCCCGCGCCGGCGCGGATGTATACCTTGCCGTTTGTCGTCCGCATCGCCCGAATGACGATGGCTGTTTCCATTTCCCCGCCGACCGTGACAAAGCCGACGCCTCCCCCGAAGAAACCACGCGCGGATTGTTCCAGCTCCGAGATCATTTTCATGGCTTCGGGTTTCGGGGCGCCGGTCAGAGTGCCCATGTTCATGGTCGCCACGTAAGCATCGAATGCGTCGAGCCCGTCGCGTAACACACCGCTGACCTGCGAAACCAAGTGCTGCACATGTGAGAATTTCTCGGCTTCGAAGGCCTTTTCCAATCGAACGGTTCCCGGCCTGGCGACGCCGGCGATGTCGTTCCTGGCAAGATCGATGAGCATGGTGTGTTCAGCTAACTCCTTGGGATCGATCTTGAGGGCGAGCTCGAAGCGTTCATCGAGGTCCGGATCGATGGCCCCGGCGACAATTCCTCGGGGCTTGGTGCCGGCGATGGGTCTGATTTCGACTTTCCTGTGGCGCTCATGATTGGAGACGCGAACCGCCAGTTCCGGTGAGGCACCGAGCAGCGCGCCGCGCTCATCTCGCATGTAAAACATGAATGGCGACGGATTGCACTGCTTGAGTGCTTGATAAACGGCGAACGGGTCTCCTGTGAAATCCGCTTGCAGCATGCGGCCGTAGACAACCTGGTACACCTGGCCGGCGGCAATGGCCTGTTTGATCGAGTCCACTTTCTCGCAGAATACCTGCCGCGAGACATCGCTGGTAAACGGCCCGACGGATGCAGTGCGCCGCGGCGTCTCTTCCTGTTCACTCACGGCATTACGCATCGCCAGCAAGTCATTTTCGGCTTCACCGAGAAAAGCGTCGGCGCCGTCTCGGGGAACAACGGACATGAACGAAGTTCGCTGATTGAGGTGGTCCGTCACGAACAGACGCGATGAGAAATAAAACACGAAATCCGGATCGTTCAGCCGATCCTCTCTCGGCGGAGGAACTTCCTCGAACTGCCGGACGAAGTCGTAGGCGAAACAGCCGAACAAACCGATCGCTGCTGATTCTTCCTCGTAACAATGCGCACGTTGTGGCAGAACGGCTCGCAAGACGTCAACGATTGGATTGTCGCGCAACCGTTCCTCAAAAGAAGCAAAGGCGCGATCCGAGTTCACGGTCCCTTCCAGTCCGCCGTCGCCCTCGCGAGAAACAGCGGCGGTTTGCGGCAGTCGGGCGCGCACACACGGCAGCATCGCTCGGCCGCGATCATCCAGCGCGCGGATCTCGAAACGCTCGTCCTTGCCCAGCACGCAGAGGCTCGGCCGAAACAGGCCGTAGCTCCGCTGGGCATAGAGCGGCGCGAGCTCCCCGGATTCGAGCAAGATCGACCCCGGCGCCGCCCCACGGTCGGTAAGGCGAGCGAACATGCCGGCGGCGTTGACAGGTCCGTCGTAGGAGTCCTGAACCACCAGCCAATCTGATCCCGTCGTTTCAATGACCTGCTTCATCGTTGGTTCCAGTCACATGATCGAATTTCAGCTAATTGAGTCCGGGCACAAAAAAACCCGCCAAAGCTTGGCGGGTATCCGATGTTCCGTGCGCATGGCTGGTGGATCACCAGACGGGGGGCCCGCCGTTCAGTGAATACCACCAATACCAAGCTCGTCGAGATGCAATTCTCATGATGATATCATCATACAGCGATTCGCTCACAAGTCAATGTCCAGTCGGTACAATCCTCACGTTGAAGGGAACTCGGCTACGTAGTCCGGTAAAACTCGCTCTGGGTGAAATGGGGCACGACCGTCTCCCTTCGGTTACGTGCAAAGGACGCGTGCATGTCGATTGGAGTTTGTTGCGATTCGTGAGACATGCGCGACCTGACCAACGTGTTTCGGACGAAAAAAACCCCGGGCCGATGCCCGGGCTCGGCGGCACGCTCTGCTACGCGCCGTTCCAATCCATCGTGTGCCTCCCGGAGTGGCACACGACCGGCACATGGACCCTTTCCGCCGCCCGCTCACGCACAGCGAGCTTCTGTTCGCTCTTCACTCTTCACTTACATGGGCCCCAGTTACCGAGCACGAGGGCCAAGTCGAGCGGGCCGATTTCGCCGTCACCGTTCAGATCCGCCCGGTGGCCGGGGTTCGGACCCCACGACCCGAGGAGCTCCGCGAGATCAGCGGGGCCGACGTCTCCGGAATCGTCCAGGTCCGCCGGGCACAGGTCATGGCCTGCATCGCCACCGCCACGCATGAGCAGGCCCTCATCTTCTTTACACGGCCCGCAGTGATCACCGTGCGCCAGATGCGCGGGGACGGCATTTGCGCCTATCGAAATCGTGCGCGCGTTGTTCGGATTGCCGGGAGGAATATGGCAAATCGTAACCCTGCCGTCGCCGTCGGAATTCTCCGGACAACCGGCAACATCAAAGAGGTAGGCAGAGCCGGAGTATTCGCCGTTGTCGTCGTCCATGTAGGCCCCGACGATAGCGGTGGCGCCGCTGATCGCGACAGAGACACCGAATAAGTTGACCGCCGCGCCGTCCTCGGGGAGCAACTTGGCGATCTGTTGGCCCGTCGCGGTGTCGAAGAGGTAGCCAGAGCCGGAGCCGGGGCCGTTGTCGTCGTCGAAGAGTGCCCCGACGATGGCGGTGGTGCCGCTGATCGCGACGGACCAGCCAAAATGCTCCTCCTGCTCGCCGTCGTTGGGCAGGAGCTTGGCGATCTGCTGGCCAGTGGTCGTGTCAAAGACATAGGCCGCCCCGGAGTCGTCGCCGTTATCCTCACCCCCGTAGGCCCCGACGATGGCGGTAGTGCCGTTGAACGCGACGGAATGGCCGAATCTGTCGTCCTCCGCGCCGTCGTCGGGCAGGAGTTTGGCAATCTGCTGGCCCGTGAGTACGTCGAACAGGTAGGCGGAGCCGGAGTTGGTGCCGTTGTCGTCGTCCCACACGGCCCCGACCACGGCGGTGGCGCCGCTGATCGCGACGGACCGGCCGAACAAATCGTGCGCCGCGCCGTCGTCGGGTAGGAGCTTGGCGATCTGCTGGCCCGTCTTGGCGTCGAAGAGGTAGGCCGAGCCGGACCGCTCGCCGTTGTCGTCGTCCGCCCAGGTTCCGATGATGGCAGTGGCCCCGCTGATCGCGACCGACACGCCGAAGTAGTCGCCCGTCGCGCCGTCCTCGGGCAGGAGTTTGGCAATCTGCTGGCCCGTCTTGGCGTCGAAGAGGTAGGCCGAGCCGGAGTTGAAGCCATTGTCGTCGTCCGCCCAGGTTCCGATGATGGCCGTGGTCCCGCTGAGCGCTACGCAGTAGCCGAACTGATC